>PHBF01000082.1 GCA_002841905.1 Deltaproteobacteria bacterium HGW-Deltaproteobacteria-17 | reverse complement strand
GTTCCCCCCGCCTGTGTTCCACCCAAGCCGGTGAAGGTCACGCAGTGCAAGGTCACGAAGGCGCCCACCGGCAAGGGGCCTGTGGTGAACCTCACCGGCGTGGCCCCGGGGGCCCTCGAAAAGGAGGCCCAGGCGGCCTGCGGTGCCCACTGGAAGTCCGAGTTCCGCCGTTTCGTCAGCCGGGAGCAGGAGACCTGGGGCGGGGATCATGCCGTGCAGACCGAGGCCGAGGATGCGTGGTTCGGTCCCCTCCTGGGCGACCTGTCGGCGCGCACCTACCCGACCTGCGAGAAGGGTGCCTACCAGGTCGTCTGCGGGGAGCCCGAGGGGCTCGCGAAGTTCCACCAACTCTGGGGTTCGATCTTTCCGCCCAGTCTGGATGATCACTACCGTGTAGCCGTCCTGCCCGCCGTGGATGACCGGGGCCAGACCACGATCTACCATGCGTTCCTGGCCCAGTGGCTGCGCTTCGAGCTCTCCTTCCATCCCTCGGGCCGCTTCCGGCCCGTGCGGTACCGGAGCCCGGCCGAGCTCGCCAATGACATCGCCCGCGGACCCTACCGGTTGCGCCGCTTCCGCAAGGCCGACGTGCTGCTGCGGATCGAGACCGGCAGGGATGGTTCGGGCCGTCCGAGGCTGACCATCGCGGTGAGCCTCATCCGGATGCACGCGGCCAGACAGGCGGGCGTGGTCCGTTTGGCATGGGCGGCCGTGCCCCAATCGCCTCCGTCCAGGGAGGCGGGACTGCCCATCATGGTTCCGGCCTCGCGCTTCGAGGAGCTGGCCGCACAGGTGGCCAAGGACCCCGCCCGGCTGTGGCCGCTGACGGTCGTGAACTTCCTGGATCGCATCCAGATTCACGAGAAGAAAGTCAGCCAGATCGTGGAGGATCGCGATCGCGTGCAGAAGCTCTGCGAGGCCGGCGTCGGCGAGGCCTGCGCGTTCTGGGCCCTGATGGTGGAGGAGGGGTACGCAGGCGATCCGGATCCCGCGGCGGCCGATGCGCTCCGGAGGGACGCCTGCGGGAGGAACCACGCCGCGGCGTGCCACATCCAGGGGATGAAGGCGTACAGTTCGTGCTCCGGCTCCCAATGCCCCGACACCCGGCAGCTCCTGGAGAGATCCTGCACCCTGGGCGATGGCGAAGGGTGCTTCCTGTACGCCAACCTGTTTCTGGAGAAGAACTCCGGCCCGTGGCTCGAGGCGCTGAAGCGCTCCTGCGCGGCGGGACATCCGATGTCCTGCGTGGTGCTGGTCCAGGATCAGCGGTTGATCGCGGAGGTGACCTCGGGGGAGAGGACGCGCTTTGACCCGCCCACGGCGGCGCGTCTTTCGCGGATCCGTGAGGACCTGTCCCGATGGTGCCGCCGCGGCAACCCCTTCGGATGCTACCTGTGGACCCAGACCTGGCCCCCGTTGGAGCTCCGCCCGGAGAAGGACCGGCCGACGATCCGCCGGACCCTGTTCGCCTCCGCCGAGTTGGCCTGCCTGTGGGGTTGGGCCGACACCTGCGCGCAGGTGATGCAGGTGGCCTCGGAGATCGAGGAGGAGGCCGGGGAGGAGAACCCGCCGTTTCGGAACCTCCGGAAGATGGCCTGGGGCATGGCCGGCTGTCGCGAGGGGAGCCCCGTCAGTTGCGGCATGGTCGCCATGCTGATGAGCCTGAACCTCGGCCGCCATTCCAGCGCCTTCTCGATGGCGCAGGCTGGCTGCCGGGAGAACGACGCCCTGTCCTGTTTCATGATGGGGCGGCTGATCCGGGAGAAGCACCTGCATCCGGCGCCGGAGGAGACGGCCGAGGTCGCCCTGGGGAAGGCCTGCCGGGGCAACGAGGACGCGCTGCTCTCCACCGGCATGCGCGGGGTCTCCTGCGTCTGGTGGCTGCGCGAACTGATGGAGGCCGGACGATGGGAGCCCGTGATCGACCGGCAGGGAGATCTGGAGGTCGCCTGCAGGGAGGGCAGCGGTCTGGCGTGCCGGCTCCTGGCCCAGGGGGTGGAGGCCGGCCGGCTCAAGGCACCGCCGTCCTTTTCCTGGGAAAGCCTGATGGAGAAGGGGTGCGACGACGACGATCCCGATGCCTGCCTGGCCCTGGCCGGCCGGCTCGAGAGCCAGGGGCTGCCCGACGCGGCCCGGGCAGGGCGCATCGTGACCATGTACGACAAGGCCTGCGGCGGCGGCCTGCTCGAGGGCTGCCTGGCCCTGGGCCGGATGTACGCGACCTCGAGTCAGTTGGTGCCCCTGCGCACGGCCCTGCTGGCGACGGCGGCGGCCTGCTGGAAGCACCAGTGGGTCGAGAGCTGCGCCCGGTTGGTGGACTGGTTCGATCGCAAGGTGATCACGGAGGACGTGGGGCAGGATTATGTCTGGTGGAACCTGGGTGAATGTTCGTCTGGGACGCACCTGTCATGTCAGGTGGCCCAGGAGTTCTTCAAGGAGAGGAAGTACGTCAGCGAACACCTCGAAAAGACGTGCCTGAAGACCCAGGATCTGCGGGCCTGCCTGATGATGGGGGCCGTGAAGCTGCTGCTGGCCGCCGAGGACGGGGAGGGCCGGGAGAAGGCGACCTTCATGGCCTTCCGTCCGGTGTTCGAGGAAGGGTGCGCCGAGAACCAGCCGTGGGCCTGTCACATCCTCGCGGTCTGGCAGGAGAAGGCCGACGGCCTCAGTTCCGAGAAGGCCGAGGCGTTCGCCAACATGAAGAAGGCCTGCGAACTGGAGGACATCGACAGTTGCGCCCAGCTGGGCACCTACTACTGGAACGGGACACCGGGCCCGCAGTCCGCCGAGCTCGCCGAGAAGCACTACCGCTGGGCCTGCGCGCGCACCAGCGGAAAGGCCTGCACCAACCTGGCCACGGTGCTCCTCGAGAGGTTCGGCGTGAACGGGGACCGGGCGCTGGTGGGCGAGGCCTCAGGGATCCTGAAGAACGCCTGCGCGAAGTACCTGTCGGGCGCGGCGTGCATGTCCTTCGGGCACATGCTCATGCAGGGCTTTCCGGGCCTGGACAAGGATGAGAAGGGCGGCATGCAGTACCTGCTCAAGGCCTGCTCGATGTCCTACAAGCCCGCCTGCGAAGAGGTGTCCCGCCGGATGCAAAAAGAATAGATAGTTCAAAAATCTCTTGCAAATTCGCGGCTTTGGGAAAAAGATCGCACCGATCATTCACGTTTTCGAGGCTCGTGACCGCACATCGGGTGACGGGATGGGATTCACATGGAACAGCAAATCTTGTCGATGATGAGGGAAGGACACCGGGAGAGGGCCCTCGAGCTCATGGCCCGGGCCTGGGCGCAGCCGATCGGCCGCTTCTGCTGCGCACTGGTGGGCTCGGCGGCCGAGGGCGAGGACCTGCTGCAGGAGACGTTCATCGAGGCCTGGCAGGCCATGGAGTCCTTCCGCGCCGAGTCGTCTCCACGGGCGTGGCTCTATGGCATCGCCCGCAACCTGTGCGCCTCGCACCTGCGCCGCCGGGATCGCCGGCGGAGCCTGTTCGGGCGCTTCTTCTCGGACGGCGCGGCCGAGAAGGCCCACTGCCGGTCCTCGGAGGACAACGCCGTGCGCAGCGAGGAGCAGGTGCTGCTCGACGCGGCGCTGGCCGACCTGAAGCCGGCCCTGCGGGAGGCGGTGCTGCTGCACTATCAAGGTCATTTTTCGATGCAGGAGATCGCGGACATGCTGGAGATCAGTCCGGCCAACGCGCGCAAGCGGGTCAGTCTCGGGGTCGGGGCGCTGCGTGAAGCGTTGAGGCCCGTGTTGATGAAGCCCGAGAACCCCCGAGGAGGTCAAGATGAAAACGAACAATCAGAATCCGTGTCAGGAAATCAGGGACCTCGCGTCGTCCGATCCTGAGATCATGAAGGAACTGTCGCCCGAGCTGGAGCGCCATGTGCGTGAGTGCGTGGCCTGCCAGGTCGAGGTTCGTGCGTCGGAGCGCCTGGTGCGCCTGCTGGACCGCGCCGGCGCCGCGTTCTCCCTGTCGGTCTCCCCCGAACAACTGGCGAAGACCGCACGCGCGGCCGGCAAACTGCGACATGCCGAAGGCCGCTCCGGATGGCTCCTGCGCCCGGCGATCGGTCTGGCGGCGGTGTTCGCGCTGGTGATCGTCGTCGGTGGCGGGATCTGGTGGATGCGCGACGACCGGGGCGGTGGAGGCCCCGGACAGTCCGCGATGAAGTCGACCGCGGCCGGGGCCCGGCTGCGGGTGGTGTCCGCCGAGAAGCTCGACCGGGCCGGGACTCGCACGGCGCTGCCGGAGAAGATCGCGAAGGTCGAGACGGCGGCCGGCGAGCGCGCGCTGCTGACGCTGTCGGAGGGCACCCGCGTATGGCTCAACGAGAACACGCAGGTCGCCTTCTCCGATGCGACGGACCGCTCCATGAAGCTCGTGGCCGGCGAGGTGCTGCTCGACGTGGTCCGCCAGAAGGACCTTCCGCCGTTGCTGGTGCGCACGTCGTCGGGCCAGGTCGACGTGGTCGGCACCCGGCTGCTGGTCAGCCAGCTCTCCGGCATGGCCGTGGTCAACGTGCTGCGCGGGCACGTCATCGCGAAGTCCGGCGACCGTTCGGTGGACGTGCGCGCCGGCGGCGAGGCCATCCTGCGCGGGGCCGAGGTCCCGATCACGCAGGCGGCGGCCAACCTCGGCTATGCGGCCGAGTGGGCCTCCGACAAGCCCGAGATCCCCGACCAGACCAGCGGCTTCGGCCGCCTCAAGGCGCGCCGTCCGGGCGCCGGAGCCGACACGGAGCTGGCGCTGCGCCTGATCGATCATGCCGTGGACGTGAAGATCCAGGGCCGCATCGTGCGCACCGAGGTGGAGGAGGAGTTCATGAACGACTCCGACGACACCCTCGAGGGGATCTACACCTTCCCCATGCCTCCCGACGCGCAGATCGCGGGGCTGGATCTGGTCGTCGAGGGCAAGTGGGAGCATGGCGCGATCGTCGCCCGCGACCAGGGGGACAAGATCTGGGCCGGCGTGCTTCGCAACGCGGCGCCCAAACAGCAGAAAAAGGAGGTCGTGGAGTACGTCTGGGTGCCCGGACCGTGGCATGATCCCGCCCTGCTGAACTGGAAGAAGGGATCGCAGTTTGAGTTGAAGATCTTCCCGATTCCGAAGAAGGGCAGCCGCCGCGTGCGGATCGCCTACACCCAGGTCCTCGAGCCGATTCCGGGCGGCAGCCGCTATGTGCTCCCCCTGGCCGCCGGCGCCCAGGACAAGGTCTCCACCGAGAAGTTCAGCCTGGTGGCGACCATCGGCGGCGTCAGCGACGTGGGACGCCTGCGGATCGCCCCGCTGGCCCCCGAGCGCAGGCAGGAGGGCTCGACGGGTCTCCTGAAGTTGGTCCGGGAGAACTTCCGGCCCGAGGGAGATCTCGTCATCGACATCCCGGATGAGAAGCCCGGACGCGAGATCCGTGCCTGGTCGTACAAACAGCCTGAGAAGCCCGAGGCCGACGGCTATGCGCTGGTGGCCCTGAAGCCCATCCTGCCGGCCTACAACGGTTCGGATCCGCTGCACCTGGTGCTGGTGGTGGACCGCTCCTACAGCGTGCAGAAGGCCCGGCTGCAGCGCGCCGCCGAGGTGGCCCGCCTGCTCGTCGGCGAGCTGGGAGGTTCGCACCGCGTGAGCCTGGTCGCCTGCAATCACCGCTGCGCCACGCTGATCGAGGATCAGGCGGCGTCGGACGGGCTCGCGGAGAAGATCCATGGCGCCATATCCTCCCTGGAGGCCGCCGGATCCTCTTCCCTGGACGCGACGCTGGACGCGGTCGGCAGGATCGTGACGCTGCACGGCGAGAAGGCCGTGCACACCCGTTTCGTGCTGCTGGGCGACGGCATCCCCAGCGTGGGAGAGACCGACCCCGCGCGGCTGGGACAAAAGGCCGCCAGGCTGGTGGGCCGCGCCCGCCTGACGACCGTGGGCCTCGGCGGCGAGACCGACGAGGTGGTGCTGCGCTCCCTGGCCAGGAACGGCAACGGTTCGATGCTGGTCCTCACGCCGGGCACCCGGGTCGCCGCGCTGGCCTGGCGCGTGCTGCAACGCCAGCTGGGCATCCCGGTCACCAAGGCGCGGTTCCAGTTTCCGGAGGGGGTGACCCAGCTCGCCCCGGAGAAGACCGACCTGATCTGGCCCGGCGAGGAGCTGCTGCTGGCGATGCGCGTCCCCGCCAGGCCGGTGGAGGGAGCGATGGTGGTCACGGGCGAGCTCGAGGGCGTCCCGTTCAAGCGAGAATACCAGGTGAAGCTCGAGCCGGTGACGGCCGCCGGCAACGCCTTCGTGCCGCGCATCTGGGCCCAGGGCCGCATCGAGGACCTGCAGGCCGCCGGGGGCGGCGCCGAGATGGTCAAGGAGATCGTCCAACTGTCGAAGGATTATCACGTGCTGTCCCGCCACACGAGCCTGCTGGTGCTCGAGAGTCCGGCCATGGCCAAGGCCTTCGGCGTGGCCGACACGCGGCCGGCCGTGGACTGGTCCGGGACCGAGGAGAGCCAGGAGGCCGAGGCCTCCGGCCCTGCCCCCGCCCCGGGCAAGGGGATGAGCATGGACAGCATGGACATGGGAGGCGGCAGGCCCATGATGTCGGCGATGTCCGTGCCGCCGGCGGCCAAGATGGAGCGCAACATGGAGGACGAGATGATCCCCCGCGAGATGGCGCGCAGCCGCCGCGGCCGCCGCATGATCCGCATGAAGAAGGAGTGGTACCGGGTGGCCGCGGTCACCGCCGGCGTGGACACCGCCGTCGCCGACTGGACCGAGGTGCAGAAGAGGCGCGCCGAGCTGGCCGAGAAGCCCGAGAGCCGGGACCGGATGCAGGCCCTGGTGCGGACCCTGATGCAGGCGGGCCAGCTCGAGGAGGCGCACAAACTGACGCAGAAGTGGCTGGAGAAGGACGCCATGGACGCCGAGGCGCTGGTGGTCCTCGCCGAGCTCGCGCTGCTCAAGGGTCAGGCGGACCAGGCGATGGAGCTGCTCGAGAGCGCCATCGACGCGAACCCGGGCTCCGAGGCCGCCCATGACCGCATGTTCGGGGCCTACCGCAACCTGGGTGATTTCGCGATGATGTGTGCTCATGCCGTGCCCCGTGCCCTGGCGGCCCCGAAGAACTGGGAAAACCAGGTCGTCGCGGTGCAGTGCACGCAGGACACGGAGCGGTTCCTTGCCCCGCTGACGAAGTCGGCCCGCGCGTCGGCCGAGCGCAGGATGAACGAGGAGGCCAGGCCGACGATCCGCCCCGATTCGCTGAACCTTGAGGCCGTCTGGGAGGGTGAGGCCCAGCTGGATCTGATCATCGTGACGCCCGAAGGTCGCGTGGTCAGTTTCGCCGGCGGCTCGAAGCGCCTCCAGGCCCAGAGCGTGCAGTCGAAGGCGGCCGAGCAACTGGCCACCTCGATGGAGAAGCGTGGCCGATACCAGATCTTCGTGGTGCCCCGGACCGGCGCGACCCCGTCGGGTTCGGTCAAGGGCAGCGTGAAGATCGCCAGCTACGGCACCACCCGCCTGGTGCCCTTCACCACGGGCGCCGCACCCCTGCGCGTGGCCGACGTGGTCGTCTCCTCGAAGTTCCGCCTGGTCCCCGCCCCGTTTGGTCCGTCGGACTGGTCCGAGTAGTCCCGGCTCCATCATTCTTTAGTTTTGAAAATACTTAACATTTAGCTGGCCACGGCTCCCGGGCCAGCCCCCGGAGGCGGCCTCAGGTCCCCGAGGCGAACTGGGCCTGGAGCTGCGCCACGCGGGCGTGGAAGCGGGCCGCGGTCGCAGACGAGATCAGCACGTTCTCCAGTAGGTTCTTCTCTTCGGTGGAGGGGTTGCCGTCCTTGTCCACCACGTCCTGCGAGTGCACCAGGGTGAGCACGTGCAGTTGGTCGCAGTGGGCGCAGGAGGCGAGCTCGACGCGCAGGGAGGGGGTGCCCTGGGCGAGGAACAGGGCGTCGACCCAGGCGTCGGTGCCGGTGGCCAGGGAGGTGGCGATGGCCTCCAGCGGAGCCAGGTTGAAGAACATGGGGACGCCCGCGCGGTCGACCCACTTCTGGCACTTCTCGCAGAACACCCGGCTCTTCAGGGCCGTCCACCATACATAGATGAAGATCCCGATGTAGACCACCGCCTCCACCGCGAGGAGGATGCCGTAGAAGGTGCCCTTGACGCGGTTGCGCTTGAGGGTGAACCAGCCGACGTTGATCAGTTCCTTGACGAGGTCGACCACGTAGGCGGGATCCGTGAGCATCTTCACGTACTCGAGCCTGCGCTCGGACAGCACGTACAGGAACGTCACCCAGAACACGAACAGCGTGAGGACGCCCGCCAGCAGCATGGCCGCCAGGGAGGCCGCGCGGGACCGGTTGCGGCCGAGGCTCTCGCCGAAGGTGTAGATGTAAGCCACGGCGAACACGGCGCCGAAGCTGATCAGGAAATTGATGTAGATGAACGGGATGTAGCGCACCGCGTACGAATAGAGGAACGCGATGGGGAACATCGCGGCCAGCGCGAGGCCGAGACCGAGGCCGATGCCGGCGGGGGAAAAGGTACCGGATGAACGATAGATGTTGTCCTGCATGGGACCTCCTGTGGTATGCCCTGAGGGCGTGCAACAGTATATCGTGGAGTGGACGTGAGTAAAGTCAAATCGTGACTTGGTTCACGGAACTTCCACGACCTTCACGTCGTGCGTTTGGGCCACGGGATCGATGTCGATCGTGAGGAAGTGGCGGGCGAGGCCGTCCCAGCGCATGGGCCAGCCGCCGCCGCCGCCGGAGATGTGGCACTCCACGCCCCCGAGGGAGTAGGCCACGTGCGTGTGGATGTGGCCGAAGACCGCGAGATCGACGGCGCCCCGTGCGAGCGCGGCGATGAGCTTGGAGGCCTCCCGGCGGCTGGAGAACGAACCGTTGCGCACGCCGTTGGGATCCACCGGGGGCAGATGGGTGATGAACAGGTGCCAGCGGTCCTGGGCCTGGGCGAGCCACGCGTCGATCCACCCGTACACCGCGGGGTCGATGGTGGCGTCGGCGGAGTCGGCCAGGGTGAAGGCGGCCCCCCTGAAGTCGAAGTGGAAGGAGTGCCGTCCCAGCTGGCGGGGCCAGATCAT
>PHBF01000081.1 GCA_002841905.1 Deltaproteobacteria bacterium HGW-Deltaproteobacteria-17 | reverse complement strand
CTGGCGCGCACCGCCGACGACACGCGGCTGCTGTACGAGGTGCTGGCCGGCCACGATCCGCTGGACTCCACCTCCCTGACCGACGGCGACCTGCCCGCAGCGCCCGATCCCGGTGACCGGCCGCTGCGCATCGGCGTGGTGCGCGAGTTCTTCGCCGAGGGGCTGGACCCGCAGGTGCGCGCCGTCATGGAGCACGCGCTGGCCTCCCTGAAGGCGGCCGGCGCCGAGATCACCGAGGTGTCGCTGCCGTCGGCCCGCTTCGGCATCGCCGTCTACTACCTGCTGGCGACCTCCGAGGCCTCCTCCAACCTGTCCCGCTACGACGGCGTCCGCTACGCGACCCGCGCCGCCGACGCGCAGAACCTCGAGGAACTGTACTCGCGGACCCGCGGCTGGGGCTTCGGGCCCGAGGTCAAGCGCCGCATCCTGCTGGGCACCTACGCGCTCTCGGCCGGCTACTACGACGCCTACTACCGCAAGGCCCAGCAGGTGCGCACGCTGATCCGCCGCGAGGTCGCCGCCGCGTTCGAAGGCTGCGACCTGCTGTTCGGCCCCACCGTGCCCACGCCGCCGTTCGCCATCGGCGCCCTCGTGGACGACCCGCTGGCGATGTACCTGTCGGACATGTACGCGGTCGTGGCGAACCTCGCCGGCGTGCCGGCCCTGTCGGTCCCCGCCGGTTTTGCGGACGTTGGACCGTCCGCGGCCGACGGGGTCCCGGCCGGCGGCGTCGGGGCCTCCCCCCGACTCCCCGTGGGCATCCAGCTCCTGGCCCGGCCCGGCCACGAGAACACGCTGTTCGCCCTCTCCCGCCTCTGGGAGCGGCTCAGCCCGGACCTGACAGGCCAATTCGCCGCCGACTACGAAACCGCGGAGGTGACCCCATGAACCCGGCCGTGCTCGAACGCTATGAACCCGTCATCGGCCTGGAGGTGCATGCCCAGCTCTCCACGGCCACCAAGATGTTCACCGCCGTGCCGTACCGCTTCGGTGTGGAGCCCAACACCCTCATCGATCCGGTCGTGCTGGGCCTCCCCGGCACCCTCCCCGTGGTCAACCGCGAGGCCGTGGCGTTCGCCGTGAAGCTCGCCCTGGCCGTGGGCGGGCGCATCCGCAACGTCTCGCGCTTCGCGCGCAAACATTACTTCTATCCCGACCTCCCCAAGGGTTATCAGATCAGCCAGTACGACGAGCCATACTGCGAGGGCGGCGTCATCGAATTCGAGCTGGCCGACGGCACCCGCCGCAGCGTCGAGTTGACGCGCATCCACATGGAGGAGGACTCCGGCAAGAACATGCACGCCGACGACGGCGCCAACTTCAGCCTCGTCGACTTCAACCGCGCCGGCGTGCCGCTGGTGGAGATCGTCTCCGAGCCCGTGATGCACTCGGCCGCCGAGGCCGTGGGCTACCTCAAGGCGCTGCGTCAGATCCTGCGCACGCTGGGCATCTGCGACGGCAACCTGGAGGAGGGCTCGATGCGCTGCGACGCCAACGTCTCGATCCGGCCGCGGGGGACGCAGAAGCTGGGGACGCGCACCGAGATGAAGAACCTCAACTCGTTCAAGGCCGTCTCCGACGCGATCGAGTACGAGATCGAGCGGCAGGCCGCCGTCCTCGACGACGGGCGCGGGGTGATGCAGGCGACGCTGCTGTGGGACCCCGCCCGCGGCCAGACGAAGGTGCTGCGGACCAAGGAGGAGGCCGAGGACTACCGCTACTTCCCCGAGCCGGACCTGCCGCCCCTTTCGATCCCGGCCGCGTGGATCGAGTCCCTGCGCGGCCAGGTGCCCGAGCTGCCGCTGGCCCTCAAGGACCGGCTGATCTCGCAGTACCAGTTGACCCCCTACGACGCGGAGATCTTCATGAACAACCTCGAGGTGGCGCACTACTTCGAGCGCTGCGTGACCATCGCCGCCCAGCCCGCGGTGGCCAAGAAGATCGCCAACTGGATCCTCACCGAGCTGCTGGGGACGTTCCGCGACACGGGAAAAATCCCCGTTCAGGCCGGGGACCTGGCCGCGCTGGTGCTCCTCGTGGAGGGCGGCGAACTGACCGGTCGCAACGCCAAGGACGTGTTTTCCCGCCTGCTCGCCGGCGAACAGGATCCCCGGGCGCTCGCGGCGAAGCTGGGCCTGCTGGGCTCGGTGGCCGCCGACGGGGAGCTGGAGGCGCTCTGCCGCAGGCTGATCGACGACAACCCCGCGCAGGTGGAGAAATACCGCAAGGGCAAGACCAACGTCCTGGGCTTCTTCGTCGGCGAAGTCATGAAGGCGACCCGCGGCAAGGCCGACGCCGCCGCAGTCACGGACCTGCTGAAAACCCTGCTGGCCTAAGGTTTTTTCACCACGGAACACTCGGAATCTGGACATCGCATCCGTGCATTCCGCGTGTTTCGTGATTGAACTCTCCTTCCCCTCCGGAGGATGTGTGATGATCCGACCGTTTTTCCTTGAAAATGGCGAACTTCTCGTTCTCGACCAGCGGCTGCTGCCGCGGGAGGAGCGCTGGCTGACCGTCCGCGACTGTGAGGGCGCCGCCGGCGTCATCTCGACCATGGCCGTGCGCGGCGCGCCCGCGATCGGCTGCGTGGCCGCCTGGGGCATGGCGTTCGCGGCCCGCGAGATCGCGGCCCGTGATGAAGACGACCCGGCCCGGCGGGAGGCGCTGCGCGAGGCGGGCCGGCGGCTGGTGGCGACCCGTCCGACCGCGGTGAACCTGCCCTGGGCCGTGACCCGCATGCTGGCCGTGGCCGACGCGACGCCGGTCGCAGGGTGGCCCGCCCAGCTGGCGCAGGAGGCCGACGCCATCGCCGTCGAGGATCTGTCCTTCTGCCGGGCCATCGGCCGTCACGGGCTCTGTGCGCTTCCCCCCGGCCGGCTCACGCTGCTCACCCACTGCAACGCCGGGGCCCTGGCCACGGCGGGCTACGGCACCGCCCTGGGGGTCGTCCGTGCGCTGGCCGGCGAGGGCCGCCTGGCCCGCGTGTATGCCGACGACACGCGGCCGCGGCAGCAGGGCGCGCGCCTGACGGCCTGGGAGCTGCACCGCGAGGGACTCCCGGTGACCCTGATCGCCGACACGGTCGCCGGCATGCTCATGCAGCGCCGGGCCATCGACGCGATCGTGACGGGCGCCGACCGGATCGCGCGAAACGGCGACTCGGCCAACAAGATCGGCACGTACCAACTGGCGGTCATGGCCGCCCACCACGGGGTCCCCTTTTTCATCGCCGCGCCCACGACGACCGTCGACATGGACTGCGCCTCCGGCGACGACATCGTCATCGAGGAGCGCGACCCCGACGAGGTCCGCCGCATCGACGACGTCCTCGTGGCCCCGGCCGACGTGGACGTGTTCAACCCCGCCTTCGACGTCACCCCCGGTTCCCTGATCTCGGCGATCATCACCGAGCGGGGCGTCGCGCGGCCCTCCTACCGTGAGACCCTGGCCGGCATGATGCAAAAAGCATGATTTGGGGTTGCATTTTTCTGCGGCGACTTGCATACTCACACACACATCGGGGGTCATGAAGGACCCTTTGAGGAGGCTGTCATGGATGATTTTGAACGCAAAGGTACGGACAAGAGAAAGCAAAGCCTGTATTTTCCGGTGGAAATGCTCGAAGAAATCAAGGCCGAAGCTGCCCGCCAGGATCGTTCCCTCTCCTGGATCGTCCAGCGCGCATGGAAAATCGCCCGGGCCGACATCAAGAAGATTCCTTCGATCGACTTCGGTGAAGAGGACGACGACGAATAGAATCCATCCTTAGGTGAAATCATGGAGACATCCGCCCGCAAGATCGCGGTCATGGGGTCCGGCGCCTGGGGCACCGCGCTGGCGCATCTTTTATCTTCGCGCCATCCTAACGTCTACCAGTGGGTGCGCGAGGCCGACGTCGAGTCCGGCATCAACGAGCGGCATGAGAACACGCGTTTTCTGCCGGGCATCCAACTGCATCCGGGTATCGTGGCCAGCCGTGATCCCGAGCGCGTGCTCTCCGGCGCCGATTTCGTGGTGAACGTCATCCCCACGCAGTTCATCCGCCCGACCTGGACCGAGATCGGAGTCGACCAGCTCTCCCCCGACGCGATCGTGGTCAACGCGAGCAAGGGCATCGAGCAGGAGTCGCTGTTCCTGGTCAGCCAGATCTTCGATGATCTGTTCCCGTCGTGGATCTCCTCGCGCTTCTGCGTGCTCTCGGGCCCGTCCTTCGCCGAGGAGGTCATCCGCGGCCTCCCCACGTCCGTGGCGCTGGCCGCCCCCCGTGAGAGCATCGGTCGCGAGGTCGCCCAGATCCTGCACCTGCCGCACTTCCGCGTGTACACCACCCTGGACCTCATGGGCGTCCAGCTCGGCGGCGCGCTCAAAAACGTGATCGCCATCGCCGCCGGGGCGGTGGACGGCATGGGGCTCGGGAACAACACCCGCGCCGCCGTCATCACCCGGGGGCTGGCCGAGATCGCCCGCCTCGGCGCCCGCATGGGAGCCCACACCCAGACCTTCTTCGGACTCTCGGGCCTGGGGGATCTGGTGCTCACCACCACCGGCCAGCTCTCGCGCAACCGCACCGTCGGGCTGCGCATCGGCGCCGGCGAGGCCCTCTCGGACATCCTCGACTCCACCCAGAGCGTGGCCGAGGGCGTCCCCACGGCGAAGTCCGCATACATGCTGGCGCAGCACCACCAGGTGGACATGCCCATCACCCAGGCGGTCTACGACGGCCTCTACCTCTCGCAGAAACCCCAGGAGGCCCTGTGGAGCATTCTTTCACGTTCGCTCAAGGCCGACGGCGTCTAGGAGGCGGCCCGGACGACCTCGATCGACCGTCTCGCGGGCGCATTTTCTTTTCGATTACAACTTGACTTTCCGTTCCCCGGAATTACTATTAGCCTCGTCTAACGGAGGTCCTCATGGCTTGGGACTATTCAGAAAAAGTGAAACAACATTATCTGCATCCGAAAAACGTTGGCGTGGTCGAAGGCGCCAACGCCGTAGGTGAGATCGGCTCCATGGTCTGCGGCGACGCCCTCAAGTTGACGCTGAAGATCCAGGAGGGCACCGACATCATCGAGGACGCGAAGTTCCAGACGTACGGTTGCGGCAGCGCCATCGCCAGCTCCTCGGCCCTGACCGAACTGATCAAGGGCCGCACCCTCGACGACGCGCTGAAGATCACCAACCAGGATCTGGCGGACTTCCTCGACGGGCTGCCCGAGGAGAAGATGCACTGCTCGGTGATGGGCCGCGAGGCGCTCCAGGCCGCGGCCGCCAACTACCGCGGCGAGGCCTTCGTCCACGAGGAGGAGAGCGAGTACCACACCGTGTGCCAGTGCTTCTCCGTGAACAACCTCACCATCGAGAACGCCATCCGCGAGAACCACCTCACCACGGTCGAGCAGGTCACCCATTACACCAAGGCCGGCGGCGCCTGCCGCAACTGCGTGCCCGAGATCGAGTCGATCCTGCAGCGCCTGGTGCCGGCTTCTGCGCCTGCGGCTACGGCCGGGGAGGCACCGCCGCCGATGAGCATGTTCCGGCGCATCAAGATCATCGAGGAGACCCTCGAGAACGACATCCGCCCCGCCCTGCACACCGACAGCGGCGGCCTGGAGCTGCTCGACGTCTCCGAGACCGAGATCACCGTGCGGTTCCTCGGCCGCTGCGGCTCCTGCGCCCAGTCCGGCTCCACGCTCGACTTCGTCCAGGCGCGCCTCGAGAAGGCGCTGGGCCGGCCCACCATCGTGCGGGAAGTCAAATAGCACCCGCCCGGGAGGTCTTTCATGTCCACGCCCCTCGTCTATCTCGACAACAACGCCACCACCAGCGTCGCCCCGGAGGTGCTCGAGGCGATGCTGCCATACCTGCGCGAAGCGTACGGCAATCCGTCCAGCATGCATGACTTCGGCGGGCACCTCTCCCGGGTCGTGGACCACGCCCGCGGCCAGCTCGCGGCCCTGATCGGCGCGCACCCCGACGAGATCATCTTCACCTCCTGCGGCACCGAGAGCGACAACACCGCCATCGCCTCGGCCCTGGCGGCCCGCACGGCCATGGCAAAGCAGACCGAGCCGGGCAGCGGCGAGCGGCTCAACCTGCGGCCGGTGACCGTGGCATTCCCTGCCGACTTGTTCGGCATCGTGAAGAACGTGAACGAGTTCCAGCCCCAGGCGGTAACCGTGGACAACGGCAACTCCATGTACGGTTTCTTCAAGCCCGAAGGGCTGGTCGAAGTGCCGTTTATGACCGATGCAACCGACTGGCTGATGTTCGGCGACCCGAACGAGGCCGAGATCGTGGAGCTGGCATTCCTCAACGGCCAACAGGAACCGCAGATGCTGGTGGCGGATAACCCGGCGGTCGGACAGATGTTCGTCGGAGGCCGCATCCAGTACCGTATCAGCCACGATTACGAGGCCGAGTGCGTGGACTACCGCAATGCGTACAAGGCGGTGGTAGCCAACTAACCAGTCCGAAGTTCGAGGGAAACCGTAGGGGCGGCCCCGCGTGGCCGCCCTGATTCAACAGCGATTTGAAAGTGAGGTGCGCAATGAAGAAATATTTTACCGAGTTTTTATTTGTTATGGCAGTGGTGGCCATGGTCGTCTTGTCGGCAGTGGCGACCTTCGCGACCACGGCGAACCCGTCCCCGGCATCTCCGGGCTATACGCCGTTTGTGATCCCGATTATGGGGACGTATTCCTCCAATTCCACGCCGGTGTCATTCAAGGCCCCGGTCGGTTACCGGGTACTCCACGCCTCCGCCACGGCCAAAGGAGTGACCGGAACCGACCCGACGCTGACGGTGGATGTCAGAAACGGCTCGACATCGGTATTCTCTGCCCCTATTTCCATCACCGCGGGAGCGATCACCGATGCCGTGCTGTCGACCTCGCCGCTGATCACTGACGAGGGCACGGTGAACGTGGTGTTTACCAAGGGAGGCAGTTATACCAGCGGGCAAGGGTGGTCGAATATCACGCTGTTTCTCTGGCTCAAACGCCGATAACGCAATCACACCCAGACCGAGAGGGCGGGACCCGCCCTCTCAGGAAAGCATATGGCCCTCTACGACCTGACAAAAACCAGGGTAAAAGACGATTCCGACCGGCTTTCTGACCCAACGGATTATGACGACGCGATCGCCCAGGCCCTGAAACGGTACAGCAAATTCCGGCCGCGGCTGAATTGCGCGGACATCCCGGGGGCAGGTACGCATGACATCGCAATCCCCGCCGACTGGGAGGATGGCCTGTCATCCATCGTCTCGGCCGAATATCCGGTAGGGGACGTGCCCGAGACGCTGCTGGAAACCTATCAGTGGCGGCTGTACCGGACTCCGTCCGGCCTGGTGATCCGGTTGCCGGAGCATACTCCGGACGCGGACGAAACAGTCAGGGTGCTCTACTCAGTGATGCACGACGAGGACTCCATCCCGCCGGTGGACCTGGAATCGGTCGCCGATCTGGCCGCCTCGATCTGCCTGCGCATGCTGGCCGCCAAATACGTGGACACCGGAGACCCTCTCATTGCTGCTGATGTGGTGAATTATCGGAGTAAATCAGACGAGGCCCGCCGGGCGGCGGACGGGCTGGAAAAACGATGCAAAGAGCATCTCGGCATCAAGGATGGCGACACGGTCCCGGCCGCCATGGCCGTGGCGCGACCGCCGGATGACGGCCGGGTGCGGCTGACGCACGGACGGGGGCTGTGATCGATGAGACTCTCCGTCTCCAGCACAAAGTCCGGCGCGATCCTGGACGGTCGCGGCCCGGAGATCACCCAGACCGGGCTGGACAGGCTGGTCACCCTGGTGACCATGTTTCTGTTGGCCGAAACCAAGAAGCGCACGCCTCAGGGCGTCTACGGCGCCCAGGGCGGACTGCTCGGGTCGATCCAGGAGGAAGTGAAGGGCAAGGGTACGCCGGTTATCAAGGGTGTCGTAATGAGCGCCCAGAAGTACGCCGAGCCGATTGAAAAAGGCCGCGCCTCCGGAAAATCCTGGCCTCCGGAGGGCTCGCTGGTCCGTTGGATCGAAGTGAAGTTTGGCGTCGACAATGTGACAGCCAAGCGGCTCGAATTCGTGGTCCGGCGGAAGATCGGCCGGAAAGGTTTCCCGGGCGCGCACATGTTCGAGCGGGCGGCCACCGAGAACACGGGCAGGATAGACGCGATGGCGGCCGCGGAAGGGTTCAAGATCGCCGTGGAACTGGAGTCCTGATGTCAGAATCGGCAATTCGTCAAAAGATATTTGAAACTCTGTCCGCCGTGCCGAACGTGGGTAAGGTTCACGATTTTGAGCGCTGGGCCGTGGATTGGGGCAAGTTTATCGAATTTTTCAAACATTCGTCCGGCCGGATCCTGGGCTGGGAAATCTGTCGGGCCGGGATGCAGTCCGAAAAGATTGACGTAATCGAGGAGGACCGCACCCATGGTTTTGTCATCAAGGGTTACATGGCGGTGAAAGACGCGGACGCCACCGAAAAGCTGTTCAATGCGCATATCGAGGCGATCTGTGACGCATTCAAGGGCAACCACACCCTGGGCGGTGTCTGCCTCGATGCAGGGCCGGTACAGGTCGAGGTGATTGATACCAGGATGTTCGGCAGCGTGCTCTGCCATTACGCGGAGCTGAAGATACCGGTCAACGAAATCGTGTAGGGGCGCTGCTTGGCGCGCCTGAAGAGGAGCAATATGGCAAAAATCACGGTGAAGGCAAAAATCGACGGCGGCATTCATTTGAAGTACGGAGAAATCAAGGCCGGGCAATCCTATGAGATCGAGGAGGCAGATTTCGGCGACCAGCTGTTCGAACGGCCGCCGGGATTCGAGAGCCCGCACGAGCGGGCGGAGCGACGAGAGGCTGCACAAGCCCCCGACGTCCAGCCCCCGGCCCCTGAAACGCCGGAGAAAGCGAAGAAGACCGCGCCTCCCTCATCCGAGGCGGAAAAACAGGAAGGGGGTAATTAGCCATGGCCGGACCGATGACAGGCAGCCAGCAGGCGTTGGCAATCAAGAAGGCGGCGACGTGGGGTACCGCGGTGGCATGCGGCGCGGGGGATGGGGTGTTGTTCCTCTCCGGCCAGGCCAAGCGCGACGCCCAGGTGGTGGTGGACGAGTCGCGCGGCAGGGCGTTTGCCCTGGATG
>PHBF01000080.1 GCA_002841905.1 Deltaproteobacteria bacterium HGW-Deltaproteobacteria-17 | reverse complement strand
TCGACGGCAAGCTCTACGTGATCATCCGCGACTTCAACGAGGCCGGCCGCGCCGCCGTCCGCGCGGGCCTGCTCCCCGACCGCGCCCCCTACTTCCGCTTCAACCACATCGGCCCGGCCGCCTCCCGCAGGAAGACCGCCGAACCCCTCCCCGCGCCCGCCCCCGAGGCGTGAGATCACCACATAAAACATCTTCGCCCACAAAAAACCCGATTTTGCAGCCGTCAAACGCCCCCGTCGGACTCCAACCTCGGCCGGCCCACCTCCCCACCGCCCCGGGCGCGTCACAACTCATCCCGGGCCTTCCCTAAAAGTCCGGCGCCCACAAACAAGCCGCCGACCGCGTCCACAAATCCCCCCGCGGCCTCTCCAACACGCCCCCGGCCAACCCACAAACCCCGCCGCGCGCCCCCCGAACCGCTTTTCCGTGCCAACAAACCCGGAGCTCCGCAAACAGGATCTTTTCGCGCACCTCCAACCCGTTTCAACGCGTCCACAAATCGCGCCGGCGGGCCCACAACCCGTTTCAACGCGTCCACAAATCGCGCCGGCGACCCACAACTCCATCTCGCGCAACTCCATGCCGATCCGGGACGGCCCCCAAACGCCGCCCCACGCCCCGACGACCTGCCAGGAGAAACCCGGTTCCTCGAGCCCGATCCTGAGCCCGCCCGACAGGCCCCCACAACCCGTTTCCCTGCGATGCAAACCCCGTGAAGCGACCCCACCCGAACGCCAACGCCCCCAACCCGGCGTTTCCCCGGTACCGAAGTGAATCCGGCGTTCATTGAACCCCTACTGTGTTCATGGTATACCTCGATGAACGACGAGCCCCGCGATGATGCGGTGCCGTGGGAACGATGATCAGGCAGACCAACTGTACACCTGCGGGATCTCTTCTACCCACAACCAATCGGGGTCGGTATCGGGGTCGATTCCATTTTCCATCAGTCATTCTCCAGCATTTCAATTCAGTCCTTGCAAAGTTTAAATTATGTAGAATAGTTAACTGTCCAAGGAGGTGGCCTTGCCTTTTTTCAAAAAGCAAATAATGCTCGGATTGGTTCTCCTGGGTTGCCTCGCCTGCGAGAAGGAAAAAACAGCGGACAAGGTCGTTGTTTTCCCCGATCCCTTCGCCCCTCGCCTCTCCTACGAAACCGACGGCAGTTGCTGGTACCTTGAGCGGCCCATGGAACCGCAGATGGTGGTGGAACGGACCCGGCTCTACGTGGTGGAGGACTTCCGGGGCCTTTATGTTTATGATCTCACCACGCCCCAGGCGACCACGCTGGCGGGTTTTTATCCCATCAGCGGCTACCTGGGCAAACTGGCCGTCCACGACGGCGTCGTGATGCTCACCCAGGAAGAGCACGCAGCCGTCGAATGGTTCGAGGGCGTGGACTGGGTCCTGCCCTCCCGGCGCGCCCGCGTCCTTTTACTCGATACCGGCGATCCGGACCAGATCACGGAGTTGGCCGCTGCAGAACTGACCGGACATGTGATGACCACCGGTTTCGTCGGTGAGGTTGCCGTGGCCGTGGCGTGGCTGGGAGACGACTACAGCCCCGCCTGGCGTACGGAGATCGCCTCCTTCGCGCCCGTGGCAGATGGTGGCTATGCTCATGTGGAGACCGCGACCCAGGAGGGTCTGTTCGAAACGACGACGGATGTTGAACCGGATTGCATTTCCTTTCCCCGGGTGACGCTGGCGGGGAACCACCTGGTGGCCCTCCACATGAATGGCATGTTCGATGCACGGGTGGATTTTGTCTCAGGCGCAATCACCCCCTTTCAGGAGGTCAATCTCGTCGATCCTTTCCCCGTGTTTTCCATGATCGGGGTGCGGGAGACCACCCTCGTTTTGGTGACCCAGTGGGAGACGCAGCCCCGCCTTTTTCGCTTCCTCCTGCAGGAAGACGCCCCCCTTGAGCCCGTCGGAGGGAGTCTGCTGCTGGATGAGATTGATCAGACCATCCGGCAGTTGCTGATCCTGGAGGACCTGGCGCTGCTGCGCCTGGACACGTCCCTGCGACGGGTGGACCTTGCCAATCCCATGTCCCCGACGGAGCTGGCACCCGTGGAGGACCTCGACAGCGCCACCCAACTCGCCGAAATCAACGACCGGCTGCTGCTCGTCTCGTCGACCCACGCCCAGGTGCTGGACGCGACGGCGGTGCGATCGACCGCCTTCGAACCCCAACTGGAACTGGAGTACCTGCCCGGGTTCACCTTCACACCCCAGCCGCTGGTCGTAGCCGGGCATCGGGTGGTGCTGCCCGGATGGATCGATGAACTGGAACCCGGAGAGGGAAGGGAAGCGCGCACCCTGGTGTTCACGGTGGACGCCACCGCGCTCACCGTGACAGCAGTCATCAACAGTGTGGGCACCTTGGCGGCTTCCGCGGAGCGGGTCGTCCTGAGGTCGCAGGAACTCCTGACCATCCTGGCGCTGGAGGACGTCCCCGGTGAACCCACGCCCGAGCCGGTGATCCTCCCCTACCTATACGTGCAGTGGGTGTCTCCCCCTGTTGGAGGAACCCAAGTGCTGCTGACACCGGAATGCACCCTGGTGACCGTGAACGCCGGACAGTTCGACGCGACCGCGATCGGAGAGATTTCCCTGGGCGGGTCGACCGCCACGGCCGCTCTCGCCTGCGCCGGGGAGCTCTGCCGGGCATGGTGCGGCCACGAGCCTCACCTGGTGGACCTCTCGGATCCGCAGCACCCTGTGTGGTTGAGCATCCCCAACGATGTCCTCGACGTCTGGTATCTGGGCCTCCTCGATGAGGAGGTGGTGATCGTCGGGTCTTCGTACGGAACGGGCAACCGAGGCTGGATCGCCTCCACCGCCAGTGAGGGTCTCGCAGGGGTGCCGCTGCTCGAGGACCTCCCGCCCGAGGCGATGATCACCTCCGTGACCGGACAAAACGACCGGCTCTTCGTGGAGTGGAGGGTGCCGCTCACGGGGCACTCGTCCTATTCCGACGGAGTGCCTTACATCGCAGCTCTTCGGATGCTGGACATCTCCGATCCCCTCCATCCCCTGAAGGTGGGGGAGATCAACCTCCCCGGCCGCGTGATCCACCTCGACGCCGACGGGGAGCACCTCACCGTCTTCGGATATCAGGAGGAACCCGAGCCCAGGGAGGCGTGCCTGGCCATGGGCGGCGTCGCCGGGGAGGAGCAGGAGGTCCCCTGCCTGATGCCGCACGCCAGCCGCATCCACCTCACCGGCGGGGAAAACCCCGTGTTCTTCCCGTCCCTGAAGGGGTACGTCGACACCGTGGTGGTGTCCGGACAGGCGCTGATGGCCGTGGTGCTCGACAGCGGCCTGACCGGGTGGCGCCTGCGGGTATGGGATCTCGCCACGGGAGAGGAGACCGCTTCCATCGCGCTTCCCGGGCCCGCGGTGGATTACGGCGGCTACCGGCTCTTCTCCGGGCCCGACGGGCACGCCCTGCTCATCTACGAGCCCGGGGCGGCGGTCTTCGCCGTGGACGCATCGAACCTGCATTCACCCGTGATCACCCGGCGTGCCTTGCTGCCTGACAACATCTCGCTGGTTGACTACCCACCGACAGTGACCACCGACGCCGCGTACTTTCCCCTCGGACGCTTCGGCGTCGCCGCCATCCCCTGGTGATCGCCGTGGTCAGTGAAGCAACCGTATAGCGGTCGTCAGTCGATGCGTAAGCATCCTTACTTCTGGGAGACGCATACTCTCCACCCCGATCTCGTCGCAAGTACCGCTTAACCCGCCGATGCAGCGGACCTGGTCGCCGTAGAGACATCGGCGTAGAATCGTGACGCCGGCCTGACTGACCCAGCCATGAACTTGCCCCTTGAGGCGCCCCCCGATTGCGGTATATTCACGGCATGATCTACTCGCGACAAAAAACCATGCTGGCGCTTCTGGACGCACTGGGCGGTGACGTGGCCGCCGTCGATTTCCAGAAGCTGCTATTTTTATATTGCAAAGAAGTGGAGACCGAACCTAGCTACGAGTTTGTGCCGTACAAGTTCGGGGGGTTCTCGTTCACTTCGTATGCCGACAAACGGAAGTTGCAGGAACTGGGGATCCTGGACGGCGACGCCCAGCGCTTCCGCCTGACGCCGGACTGGAAGGAACGTCTCGGTCGATCGGTCGTCTCGACCGATCTGGAGATGGTCGGTTTCACGAAGCAATACGGGAACCTTCGCGGCAACGACCTGGTGGGGGACGTGTATCGTCGCTACCCGTGGTGGGCCACCCGCAGCCAGATCGCCCGGAAGGTCCTGGCCGGCGACTCCGCCGCGATGGCCGCCATCGAGGGTGAGATGCCGTCGATGGCCCCGGCCGGGCTATGCTCGATCGGCTACGAGGGGCGCACCATCGAGTCTTACGTGAACACCCTTCTCAAGTCGGGAATCACGCTCCTGTGCGATGTCCGGAAGAACCCGATCAGCCGCAAGTACGGCTTCTCCCGCTCCACCCTTTCGCACGCCTGCGAGGAGGTGGGGATCGCCTATCGCCACCTTCCCCAACTGGGCATCGAGTCCAGTGAGCGCCGCGACCTTCACGCACAGGCCGATTACGACGCGCTGTTCGCCCGGTACGGCAATGTCACGCTGCCCCAGGCAGTCGGACCGCTGGAGCAGATCGCCGCCTGGATCCGCGAAGGGAACCGGGTCGCAGTCACCTGCTACGAGCGGGATCCCGCCCAATGTCACCGCACGCTGGTCGCAGCTGCCGTTTTGAAGCGCCTGCCGACGACGGGAGCGCTCGTCAACCTGTAACTTCGGAGGTCGACCGGGAATGCCGCAGGAGAGAATCCTCGTCACCGTCAAGACGTACCCAACCCTCTCGAAGTCGTACTGCGAAACCGTCTGCACCGCGGGCTTGCGTGAAGACGGATCATGGGTGCGGCTGTACCCGATCCAGTTTCGAGCATTGGAGGATTCTGAGCAGTATTCCAAGTTCGATTGGATCGAGTGCGACGTTTTCGAGACCCACAAAGACCCACGCCCCGAGAGTCGACATCTGAATACATCCAATGATATCAAAGTCATCGGGCATGTCGGCACCGAGCACGACTGGGAGGAGCGCCGGCGACTGGTTCTGCAGAAAAGCCCCGTGGTGACCTCGCTGAAAGACCTCATTGAATCCGCGAAGCAAAACGAACGCTCCCTTGCTACGTTCAAGCCTGAAAAAATCATCAATTTCGAAGTGGAGGAGGAAGAAGAACGCTCCTGGAATCCCGAGCAGTTCGATGCAGCCATCAAAAGCCTGAAGCAGCGAGATTTGTTTGAAAACGATGACTGGAAAGAGACGTTTCGAGTTGTCGAAAAACTTCCGTACTCGTTTTTCTACCGTTTCACCGACGTCGATGTCCAGGAGAGCCGAATGAAGATCCTGGACTGGGAGATTGGCGCCCTGTACTGGAACTGTCTCAGGAAATGGAAAATGGACGAGAAGGCGGCAGTTGAAGATGTGCGGAAAAAGTATTGGACTGAATTCATGAAAAAAGATTTGCACTTTTTCCTGGGGACCACGCTTCAGTGGCACTCGATTGCGCCAAATCCCTGGACAATCATTGGTGTTTTCCCCATCCCGTTCCAGAGACAACTTTCGTTGGATCTTTGATCCGTTTCCTTTGAAAGAGCTTGGTGTGGAGAGGGTCTGACCACCTCCGCCTGTCCGGCTGCGCGCCGCCGGGAGAGGTCTCGAAAATGATTGACATGCGACTTTTTCCGTACGATTGATCGGCTCCTGAAGGAGCCCGAAAATGAGGACAAAACCGCTGAATCTGAGTCTCTGCCTGGTCGCGTTGTTCTTCCTCCAGACGTGCGGAAAATCGGAGAAGTCCAGGGCACAGCAAGCGCCCGCCGCGGTCGAAGGGACCGTGGAGACCACGATGGCTTCACCGGCAGGAAAACCGACCCGGGACGCGACCCCGACCGCGGAGATGTCGACGACCCCGGCGCCCCGGATGGACGTGGGCTCCGAGCCTGCCGCCATCGAGGAAAAGGCCTTCCAGAGCGTGAAGCCGGAGGAGAACTGGAAGCAGGTCGCCGAGCTGCCGGTGGGGGAGTACACGGGCGCGGCCTTCTCGCCGGACGGCAAGTGGTTCGCCTATCCCGACAAGCGTAATCCGGAGTGGGTCAGGGTCCTGGACACGGCCACCTGGAAGACGTCGAAAATCTATCAGGTCCCCTGCCGTCGTCTTCAATTCCATGCGAACAACGGTTCGTTGCTGTGTGACAATTCCATTCACTATCAGTTTTCCGACTTCGGATCCGACAAACCGGCGAGCAAGACCGCCGAGCTCAGGGTCATCGACCTGACCACCAACAAGTTCGTCATGAAATCCAGCAGCGATTTCCACGTGCTCTCCATCGGGAAATGCGAATTCGCCGATGCGGCGAACACCTGGGAATGCGACGCCGCCCTGGTGCCGCCGCTGTTCTCGGACAGGTTCGACAAGGTCGTGGGGATCACCGCCTTCAACGACACGCCGCGCCTCGCGGTGATGCCGGTCGCCGGCGGTGAGATCGACACCGGATCCGGTGGAAAGGACGCGCTCCACAAGCTTCCGATGCGCGGATACGCCCGATATGAGACTGCTTTTGCGAAAAATGATGGCGCGCTCCTCGTCAAACAGGATGTCGGCACGGAGGAGAGCAGCGTCACCGTCTTCGACGTCGCGAAGAAGACGAAGCTGGCCGAAGAACGCGGGATCAAGTGCACGCTCGGCCGGAGCAGGTTCTTTGCCTGCTCCAACTACGAGGGCATCCGTCTGTTCAGCGTGGACAGGAAGGCCCCGGTTTTCTCGATGCCCTACTACGTGGGCCGCGATGACTTGATCGTCCGGCACATCTCAGATGACGGGGCCCGGGTGCTGGTGAGTTTCAGTTACAAGGAATTCTTCTCGGTCACCACCGACGGCCGGAGCGTGCGGAAGCTCGACCTGTCCGGTCTGCACTTCGTGAGCGCTTCGCCGGACGGGAGAGTGGCCATCTTCAGCGACAACGACCGATACCAGGTCTTCTCGGACCGGAGCGTGCCCAGCGTCCTCAAGCCGGGCGCGGACCCGCCGGTTTTGGACCCCGGGAAGTGAGCCATGCCGGCCACGGGTGTCCAGTCTCCTGACAGGATCTCCCAATCATTTCAACACCTCTGGAATATCATGCTGCCTGATATCGAAAACTACATTGAACAAACCTTCCCACCCGATGAGCACTCACGAGCGAAGGCGCTCGTGGAAGGTGCCGTGATGGAAGATGGATCCGTTGCCAGCCCGCGCTGTCAGCGTGCGGCGCTGGTCGGCTCGCAAGGCTCCATCGATCAGTTGGAGTACCTGGTGGGGCTGCTGAAGATCGATTTCCGTGATGTGATCGTCGCAGGTGAGTATGAGGGCTCAGGCCAGAACCTCAGGCGGGTTGTGGATCTCACTGAGCCATTTTCGAGCGCGGTCAGTTGACCCTTCGCTGCAGGCGCGACGTTCCTGCCGTGCCGCCGCATGAGTTGTGAAGCAACCCCACGGCGTTCATGCACTACCGCGATGAACGACGAGCCCCGTGAGGCTGCGGGGCCGTGGGAAGGATGTGAAGCGCCATGAGCACTTGGTCGCCGATTACGGAATCAGAGATGCAAAGGCTACTCGATGAGGAGCTTGCTTCTTGCACCGAGGCAGAGCGCGAAGCTTACGCGCGAGTCAGGACGCCATTGCGTCACGTTCCATTCCAGCGTGGCCAGTCGGTTGAGCCTGTTTTCTCAATCGCTAAACACGGCGAGGATTTGCTCGTCTTCGACGACGTTGAGCAAGGTTTCGAGTGGGGTCGCCCCAATTTGGATGGCGTCATCCGGTCTTACAGTTGCAGTCAGAGCGGACTTCAGTCCAGACTTTTTGAGTTGTTACAACATGAAAGGGCCTAACCATTTGCTGCAGCGACCCCGGCTTGAGCCTCGCAGTGGACCGGCAAGCCGCGGAAAGTGCCCGTATTTCCCGCGGTTCCCAAGGAAATCTGGCGTTCCTTGAACCACCACAGTGTTCATGGTATACCGCCATGAACGACGAGACCCGCGATTACGCGGATCCGTGTAAACACAGTTAGCCGTTCTCAATATGCGCATAGGTTCCGACAACAATTACATTGAAGTAGCCGAACTGGAACGAGCCCCGGAGGACGTCCCCAATGCAGGTGACGTACGTGTGTCCGTTCAAGTGGTGCTCGGCGAGTTTCGCGGCCAATATGATTCTGTCTGGCTCGAAGAGCCTGTACTTCGTGATTTCATATCCGCACTTTGCAGGGTAGAGAGCGAAAGAAGTGGGAGTGCAGTTTTGGAGAGTTGCAGCCCAGATGAATTCATATTCGAACTCCGCGCGCGAGACACGCTGGGCCATTTTGTTGTCGAAGTCTCGTTATGTCGGTATCAGTACAGCGGTCCAACGTACTGGGCCACTAAAGTTTCCGGAGGCTTTGAAATTGAATCTAGTTCCTTGCGATCCATATTGAATGGTTTCCGGAGCTTGCATGCGCCGAACGGTTAACCAGCCGCTCCAGGGGACGCCCGAGAAACTGCGCTTCTCGGGCCCCTCCGGCCTTTGGCCTCCGGTCGCCCCTGAGCTAGCACGCAAGGCGTCTCCCCATGACGGATAAAGAATTTCGCGAGATTCTCCAGGAACTGGCGGCGCTGGCCGAAGCTGGCGGTGATGGCTCAATGTACGGCGATCTTGACGGCGCTCTCAGCGACATCAACTCAATTCTTGCCAGCCCCGACCTCACCCAAGAAACCGGGAGAATCTACACCCTGATCCTTACAACAGGTAATCTCCAGGAGCTGTCCATGGAATGCGGCTGGACTGGCCCGTTTGACCAGCTCGCCACGCGCCTTGAAAACGCTCTTCATCGGCCGCCTAACCTGGCCGTGAAACCGTCGTTGGGCGAAGGAAAAGTGACACATGGCCTGTGACACATGCAGTAGATACAAGCGGTCGATGACCTGCGATGACTGGGACTCCACGCTTGATGACTTACTCGCAGACATGGATGCAGGAGTTGTGCGTCATATTTCCGGCGATTGTACGCTGGAAGAAACGAAGGACCATATCTACAACGAAACGAGGTTCTCGGTGATTCACAACTTCCGATGCGCGTGTGGCACAAGAATCGAGTGGGGAGT
>PHBF01000079.1 GCA_002841905.1 Deltaproteobacteria bacterium HGW-Deltaproteobacteria-17 | reverse complement strand
CGATGCCGGCCAGTTCGGTGGACTCGAAATCGGCCAGCGGGAAGTGCGGCAGGATGTGACGCAGGGCCTCCATGCGGCGTGCCGACAGGGCGAGCGCGAACACGTCCTCCGGCACCCCCGGATTGGCGGCCGTGATGGACTCCCGCAGGTTCTCCAGCTCCTGCCAGAGGCGGCGCGCCTCGGACAACCTCCGAAGTTGCGGACCTGCCATCGACGTCAGCAGATCGCGGTGCTGCTGCACCAGATCCGACATCGTGATTCCGGCCTCCATGAAATTCAGCAACTTCAAGGCGCTCTCGCCGGCGAGGTACTTCTTGTCCACCGAGTTCGTCTTTTCGAGAAATTCAATCAAGCGCACGGAAACAGCCTCCTTTTGGAGCAGGAAGAACAGCCCCCCGAAATCGGGACTGGATGGTTTTTTTGCGTTCTTATTCTTCTCCCCGTAATCAACGGAGTTTTTATTTCATGAAATCAACTCAAACTGTCAAGGGTGATGCCGAGGTCCAAAGAACTAGCCGCTCCGAACCGATGAAATGCCACGCAATCTATATAGGAAAATTTTTCCATATAAACAAGCCCTTTTTTCAAGTCCGGAGGTTTTTGTTGCTTTTCCTGAAGGTTCGCGCCGGACCGTCCCCCCGGGTGGTCCGCCTTGGCTCGGACTGTGCTTCCACAATGGCCAACTTCCTATTGAATCCATTCCAGTTTGACGGTTTCCCGGGTGAGCCCGGGAATGAAGACGATCCCGCCGAAGGTGGAAAAGCCCTGCACCGTCACCTGACCGGGCAGCGTGAACTGGAACTTCCTGCCCACCACACCCATATGCTGGAGGTTGATCAGCCGCATGAAGAACGGCGTCCGATCCTTCCCGAGATCCCGCCGGACCCAGACCGACCGGAGCAGCAGTTCGGCCATGTTCGGCGGCAGCACGGCCAGCAGGCGCAGGCCTCGCGCACGGATCCCGGGACCGCAGGAACCGAGCACCCCCGAGGCGATGTTCTGCATCGAGGAGACGGTGTGACGTGCCGACCGCATCTGCTCGAGCAACGCCGCACAGGCCATCGGATTGTCGCCCATCGAACGCAACCCCAGCACCGCGTGGGCGGCCACCTCGGGCTGTGGATGGTTGACCAGCTCCAGGTTCTCCCGGAGCGCGTCCGGCGTCCGCGACAAGGCAAACGCCGCGTTCACGGCCACGGCCTTGCGGGAGGTGCGGGCCAGCCGCATCAGTCTCGGGATGAACTCCTTGCGCGGGTATAGGCCCAGCGCCAGCGTGGCGCCCAGCACCACCGAAGGATGGACATGATCCAGCGCATACTCCAGGTACTTGCCCGACTTCGAGGCCCGGGCGATCACAGGCAGGAATCCTCCCAACTGATCCCAGTCCTTGCGGAGGATCAGATCGTCGGCGATCCTGCGTGCGACGGGCCACCACTGCCCCTCCGTGCCGGACTCGGGCGCCAGCGCCAGCGCCAGCACGGCCGCGCGCTGGTAGGCAGGCTCGCCGGAATGCAGGTAGCGGGCGGCCACGGCGGTCAGGGTGGCGCGGGTCTGGGCATGGGCGGCCAGGCCACGGGTGTGGTGCAGATATGGCAGGAAATAGGCGATCGCCTCCTCGCCTGCGTTCTCGAGGGCCGCCGCGTGCAGCATGTTGCCGGCCAGGGGATGCGCACCCAGGCTGAGCGCGGAGAGCGCCTGCTCCCGAAGCCACAGGTTGTTGTGGAGCACATAGGAGGCCACGGTCTTGACCGTCTGCTCATCCCTGACCTGCCCCAGCACGTCGAGCAGGATCCGCTCCCAGCCCGGTTGTCCCGAATATTCCTTCATCAGGGCCAGCAGCGGTTTGCGTGCCTCACCGTCCATCCGGACCTGCGAATGGTCCCGCACCGCCTTGAGCAGCAGGAGGTTCACCGGATCCCGTCCCAGCAGCGCGACCCAGCGTGGATCGGTCCCGACGCCAGGACACTGGGCCAGCAACTGGACGACCTGCACGTCGGTGGCCGAAGACCCCACCGGCAGCTGCTTCCAGAGGAAGTCACAGACGCGATCCCGATCACGACCCTCCAGCGCGAAGAACACGAGCTCGAGATAGGAGAGGAATTTGTACAGTTCCAGCCGCTGTGCCTGGGCGGCCGCGAGCCAAGCCCCCACCTGCCCGGGATGCGGCGCCTTGAGCAGGATCTCGGCGACCCATGAGGAGGTCCGGACATCGGCCAGCAGCGGGTCCAGCGCCAGGGGGTCGGCCGCCGCCATGAACACCGCCAGCTTGGTGGGCTCGATGCGGAGGTTCCCCACGCGCACCGGCAGCTGGTTCATCTCGATGTACTGGAGCTTCTCCATGATGAAGCGCCGGGCCGCAGGATCCATCGACCGGGCCAGACCGGCCAGGATCGAATACGCCCAGAGCGGCTCGGCGACCTTGCCATACCATTGCATGAGCCGCGGCACGGCCTTGGGATCACCGGAGGCGCCCCACGCCTCGAGATGGAACAGTTCACCATAGGGGAGCGTGCCGGAGAGCTTCTCACGGATCTCCTCGATCAGATCGGGGCTCCGGAAGATCACCGCGTGCGCTTCATGCTCGAAGAAGGAGTTCAGAAGCCGGGTCCACTCCGAGACGTCCGCTGTGCGCGGCTCGGTGGGAAGGCGGAACAGCGGATCCCGGGTGAAATCAGGCCCGGCCGGCTGGGTCGTCAGGAGCGCCAGGCAGAACCAGAGAAACGACACGGCCTACTCGCCTCCGCCGAACAACTTGCTGAACCAGCCCTTTTTGGCCTTGGGGTCGACGCCCGGAAGCGGGGCGGAACCCTCGGGAGAGGTCACACCCGGGGGCATCACGGGGGGCATCGTCGAAGGGGCGTCGTATTCAATCTCGGCCGAGGGGGGCCGCAGATCCCGGGCGTTCAGGTCCTGGGGTTCGAGCTCCCCGGAGACCATCTTCAACTCCCCGGAGCCGTCGAGCACCTCCTCGAGCACGTCATCTTCGAGCTCACCATCGTCGAGCTCGAGCTCCACCTCCTCGTTGTCAGTGGGCTGGGGGGCAGGAGAAAGATCGATGTTGTCCAGATCGAGATCCATGTCCTGAAGCCAGGAGCGCGGATCCTCGGTGTCGTCGATCACGAGGGATTTGGCCTTGCCGCCGGACTTCTTCGCGTCGGGGTTGGTCACCGAAAACTCGCCGGTGAGGAACGAGTCCGAGGAGAGGTCGAAGTCGTCCTTGCGCTGACCATCCTCCTCGGAGGTGGACATGCCGCGCAGCTCACGGACGATGCGCGCCACATCACGGTGGCTGACCTTCAGGCCATAGGTGAACAGCACGCTGTTGAGTTCGTCGAGGAAATCCTCGGCGCGCGCGTAGCGACGGTCGCGATCCCGGGCCAGCGCCTTGTAGAGGGTCTTCTCCAGCGCCGGTGGGACGTCGGGATTGAGCGCGGAGATGCGCGGAATGAAACATTTCTCGACGAGCTTGACCGTCTCCAGATCCGTGGCCCCGTAGAACAGGCGCTTGCCGGTGAGCATCTCGTAGAGCACGATGCCCAGACTGAAGATGTCCGCACGCTGATCCAGCTCCAGCCCCATCACCGCCTCGGGAGACAGGTAACTGAACTTGCCCTTGATCACGCCCGGCTCGGTGTCCTCGAGCTGGCTGGCGGCCTTGGCCAGACCGAAGTCCACCAGCTTCACCTCCCCCTGTACCGAGAGCAGGATGTTCGGCGGACTGATGTCACGGTGAACGATGTTCAGGCGATCCCCGTTGCCGTCTTTGGCGCCATGCGCGTAACCCAGGCCCTTGGCCGCCTCCATCATGATGTAGATGGCCATGCCCATGGGCATCAACTTCTTCTTTTCCTTGTAATGGTTCATCACTACCTTCAGGGCGGTGCCCTCGATGAACTCCATCACCAGGTAGTAGGATTCGTCCTTGACGCCGACCTCGAAGGTCTGAACGATGTTGGCATGGCTCAACTTGGTGGCAAGCCGGGCTTCATCCAGAAACATGGCCACGAATTTGCTGTGACGGCTCAGGTGCGGAAGGATGCGCTTGATCGCCACCCGGCGGGAGATGCCCTCGATTCCCACCAACTCTCCGAGATACACTTCGGCCATGCCGCCGGCGTCGAGCTTCTTGATGATCCGAATATTGTTGCCTTTATCGCTCATTATTTATCCGACCAGCTTCAGTTTCAGGAAGGACTTCAGATCCTTGATGACTTCTTCGTGATTCTCAATGATCGAGCCCTCGTATCCCCGGATTTCCAATTCCAGATCATCCATGAACTCCTTCATGATCGAGGGATTGTCCATGACGATCTTCGCGTCGCGCTGACGGACCTTGCGATCGGGCTGCGCCTTGACGTACTTGACCAGGGCGTTGTAGAGGACCTCACCACAGAACTCCTGCAGGACGGCGTCTTCCTCGGCCATCTGGACCAGGCGTCTCTTGATGCGGTCATCGGACATCTGGATCGCGTCGTCAAGCGTCAGGCGGGCGAACACCCGGATGATCATGGCGTCGTCGATCAGCCCGACCGGGGTGTAGAAGTCCGGAATGAGATCGAGCTGCTTGAGATTGTAATTGAGGGTCCCGATGGCAAGACGCCGGAATTCGGCCGGCAGCTTGGAATCCTGGGCCACCGCCATGATGACGCGGGTGTCGTCGGCGTAGTTGTCAATCCATTTCTGGAAATGATTTGCGTACTCCTTGGTCTTGTCCATGGGGCATTCCTTTCGGGTGGGGGCACGAAGCCCGGAGGTTTCATCCGCCGGGAAATGTTAATCAACCTGCCGGGAAAACTCAATCCTTTTTCCAGCCGGCTTTGGAAAAGAATCGCCCTCCTTCAAACCGTCTGGCCCGTACCGGAAGACACCGGCTGCCGGGTTCATGCGGAACGTGCGTTGTCTATATAATTTTTCAACGCAATGAAGAATCCCAGCGTAATGAAGGCCCCGGGTGCCAGGATCATCACCAGGATCGGGGAGACCGCCTCGGGAGTGAAGACCAGGAAGCGCAGGATGAAATCCTTGTATTCAAAGATGGTGATGGTGCCGTTGCCGAGGATCTCACGGACCCCGCCCAGCAGGAACAGCGTCAGGGTGAAACCCAGACCCATGCCCAGCGCATCCAGGATCGAGGGCAGGATCCGGTTGCGGGAGGCGAACGCCTCGGCGCGGCCGAGGATGATGCAGTTGACGACGATCAGGGGAATGAACAGGCCGAGCGCGGAGTGCAGATCCGGGCTGTAGGCCGCCATGAACATGTCCACCATCGTCACGAGCGTCGCGATGACCACGATATAGGATGGAATCCGGACCTTCTTGGGGATGATCCCGGCGATGGCCGAGATCACGATGTTGGAGCCCAGCAGCACCAGCAGGGTCGCCATGCCCATCCCCAGGCCGTTGAAGGCCGAGGTCGTGACAGCGAGGGTGGGGCACATGCCCAGCAGCAGCACCATCGACGGGTTCTCCCGCCAGAATCCATCGGTGAAAAGACGCAATTTCGACATCACTCACCCCCTTGAGGCGCCGGCGCCTGGGGCTTCACCGGACGGCCATTCTGTTCGGCACCCACCAGGCGGGCCTTCTCACGTCGTCGGTCTTCCTCCCGTTTGAGGAGCCTGCGGGCATCCGAAAATCCGGCGCGGCGCTCCTTGAAGCGCTCGGGCTTGACCACCGGCCTGCGATTGTCATGGACGGGACCCGCCGCGGGAGCGTCTCCACACCCTGCGGGAGCCGCAGGACCGGGCGTCGCCGAAGGCCCTGGCGCGGCGCCAGGCCCGTCACCGCAGCCCGCCGGCGCATTGTCAGAAGGCGCCGCCGACGGGGCCGCGGCCTTGCCGGACAGTTGCTCGCGGTGGAATTTCAGGGCCGCCCCCACCAGGGAGGTCACCGCCCTCGAGGAGATGGTGGCACCGGAGAGCCCGTCGATCGCGCCCGACGCATCGTCCTTCTTGACCTTCCAGTTCGATTTTTCCGATTTCCCCTTGAACTGCTCCAGGAACTTGTCCTCGACGATCTTGTTGCCCAGTCCGGGGGTCTCCGTCTGGGCGATGATCCGCATCCCGAGGATCTCTCCCTTGCCGTCGACACCGATCATGGCGCGGATCACCCCGCTGTAGGGGCGGGAGATGCTCTTGTCGGAGGCCGACGAGAAGGAGAAGCACACGCGCTCCTGCGGGCACCGGTAGACCGTGATGGTCTCGCCGGTCGGGCTCTTGGCCTCGGATTTCACCGGAGCGGTGCAGTCAGGGAAGATCTTCAGCACGGCGCGGGCGGCCTTGGCCTCGGCGGCGGCCTTGATCTTGTCCGCCGTGAGGCGGTTCGCCGCCGACAGCGCCGCAGCGGCGCCGGCGGAGATCACCGCCAGCGTCAACACCATCTTTACCATCGGGTTCATGACTCACCCCCCGTCTTCTTCGGCGCTGTGCGCAGACCAAACGGCGTCGGCACCGTGTAACGATCCAGCAGCGGCGTGACCGCGTTCATCAACAGGATCGCAAACGAGATGCCCTCGGGATAGCCGCCCCAGAGCCGGATCAGCATCGTCAGCAGCCCGATCCCGACGCCGTAGATGATCTTGCCCATGGGCCAGACCGGCGCCGTCACGAAGTCGGTGGCCATGAAGAAAGCCCCGATGAACAGGCCGCCCGCGAAGAGGTGGAAGAACGGATCCGCGTATTTGGCGGGGTTGACCAGGTGCGTGAGCGCCCCGAACACCGCCACGGTCAGCAGCGTCGCGACCGGGATGTGCCAGGTGATGATGCGCTTGTACAGGAGGAAGGCCGCGCCCACGAGGAGGGCCAGGGCCGAGATCTCGCCGATGGACCCGGGTGTGTGCACGCCAAAGAAGAGATCGTTGAGCTGGATGTTGGGCATCGCGCGCTGGGCGTGCTCCTTGATGGCCGCCAGCGGCGTCGCGGAGGTGACCGCGTCGTTGGTGCGCGTGACCGCCAGCCCCATGAACTCCTGGATGTCCTGAAGACCGCGCGGCACCGGCCAGGTCGTCAACTGCTTGGGGAACGCGATCAGCAGGAACACGCGCGAGGTGAGCGCCGGGTTGAACGGATTGTGCCCCAGGCCGCCGAACACCTGCTTGGCGACGATGATCGCCACGAAGGCCCCCACGACGAGGATGCCGTTGGAGAGGCCGGCCGGCAGCGTCAGACCGAGCAAAAAGCCCGTGAGGGCGGCCGATCCGTCGAGGCTGGCGCGGGGGTCCCGCTTCATCATGACCAGCGCGAGCGCCTCCATGCCGACGCACAGCGCCGTGGAGAGGGCGAGCACCCGCAGCGCGTCGAGGCCGAAGGCGTACACGGCCACGGCCGCAGCGGGCAGGAGCGTGAGAAAGACCGTCCACATGATGCGGTTCGCGGAGGAACCGTCGTGGACGTGGGGAGCATAGGCAACGGTAAAGGTTCTGGGTTCCATGGTCTATCCCTTGCGCTTCTGCTGGGACCGGTAATATCCCTTGGCCATCTGGAAGAACTGCACCAGCGGTCGGCGGTTCGGGCAGACGAAGGTGCAGGACCCGCACTCGAAGCAGTCGTCGAGCACGATCTCCCTGAGTTTTTCCTCTTCGATGCGCGAGTAGAGCCCCTTCTCGATCAACTGCCCCAGCAGCATCGGATTCTGTGCGTTGGGGCAGGCCCGGAGGCAACGGCCGCAGCGGATGCACACGCCGAAGTCGGTGTTCTTCATGTCCGCCGCCGTCAGGACCAGCACACCGCCGACACCCTTGATGATGGGCACGTTGTCGGACGCCGCGGCGCGGCCCATCATCGGCCCGCCGAGGATCAGTTGCGCGGCCTCGTCCCTGTAGCCGCCCGCGAACTCCATCAGATCCATCACCCGGGTGCCCACCGGGACAAGGAAGTTGCCCGGCTTGTTCACGCCCGAGCCGGTCACGGTGACCACGCGCTCGACCAGCGGCGTGCCCTCGATCACCGCGTCGGCGATGGCGGCCACGGTGGCCACGTTGAACACGGTGACACCGACGACGCTGGGCAGCTTCTTGGGCGGCACGCGACGACCGGTGATCGCGTAGATCAACTGCTTCTCGGACCCCTGCGGGTATTTGACCGGCAGCTCCACCACCTCGGCGAGCTCGCCGGCGGCCTTTTTCATGGCTTCGATCGCGTCGGCCTTGTTGCCCTCGATGCCGATGGACACCTTCGAGACGCCCATGATGTGACGGATCAACTTCACGCCAAGGGCGATGCGGTCGGCGCGCTCGAGCATCACGCGATGGTCGGCGGTCAGGTAGGGTTCGCACTCGGCGCCGTTGAGCATCACCCAGTCCACCGGGGAGTCCGCCGGGGGCGTGAGCTTCACGTGGGTCGGGAAGGTGGCGCCGCCCATGCCGACGATGCCGGCGGCCTTGACGCGCTCCACGAGCACCTTCGGGTCGGCCGCGAACGGGTTCTGGATGGGCTCCATCCTCTCCCACTCGTGGGCGCCGTCGGTCTCGATGGTCACGGCCTCGCCCATCGATCCGTTGGGCAGCTCCACGGGACCGATCGCCGTGACCTTGCCCGAGGACGAGGCGTGGACGGCCGCGGAGATGAACCCGCCCGGCTCCGCGATCAACTGGCCGGCCTTCACGAGGTCGCCCTTCTTCACGAGGACCTTGGCGGGTGCGCCCAGGTGCTGGGACAGGGGGATGACGAGGATCTTGGGGACCGGCATGGACACGGCCTCGCAGCCGCTGGTCAGATCCTTGCGGTACGCGGGGTGGATGCCGCCGGGAAAGGGATTGGCATGCGTGGTCACGGCTGTTCTCCTGCGATCTTGGGTTCACGGGCGGGGCGGGACGCGGCGCGTGCGGCCTTCTCCTTCTCCTTGAACTCGTTCTTCTCCGCCTCGTAGTCGATCCGCGCCGCCTCGCTCTCGATGAACGCGAGCACCTCGTAGCGATCGGTGTGCACGATCACGTCGTTGGGACATGCAAAGCAGAACTCGGGATCGCACGTGGTGCCGGTGAAGGTGGCCACGTTGGCGGCGACGACAAAGGCGGGATCCTTCTTCGTGCAGAGGTTGCAAGCGATGCAGCCGACCTTGCAGGCCGCGCGGGTCACGAGCGCCGGATCGTGGCTGTTGCAGAGGACGTGGACGCGGCGGTCCCTGGGCACCATCGCGATGCAGTCGATCGGGCACTTGGAGACGCACAGGCCACAGCCGATGCA
>PHBF01000078.1 GCA_002841905.1 Deltaproteobacteria bacterium HGW-Deltaproteobacteria-17 | reverse complement strand
TTCGGCGACCTCGGCTTCTGTACCACGGTCAGTTCCTGCCAATAGTTGCCCCTGTAGCTTTCATGTACTTTTCGGGATTGATCCGTTTCAGGTGGGGATGGAGACCACGACCCACCGGTCGCCGATCTTCATGAGGGTGGCGTCGTCGGTGCCGGACTCCATCCGGCCTCCGGCTTCGATCCTGGCCTTGATCTTGATGTGGATCCTGTCACCGCTCTCTTTTTTTCCGACGAGGGAGATTTCAAGGTAGTTCCAGTTTCGGGATCTGTCGAGCTTCTCCTGCAGGCGCTTGAACATCGCGGCCGAAAAGACGCGATCCCAGTCTGGAATGCTCTCATTGACCAGGGCCTGCTTCCAATCCTCGTCACCGCGCATCTTCGATGCATAAAAGTGCAGCAGGGCGGCTTCGGGCGTGGCAAATCCGGGCCGGAAATCCTTCACGTTGGCCGGGGTATACGGCTTCGCGTTCACGTACATCACCCAGCCATCCACCCCCGGCGTGGTCGCGGGGGGGACATATTCGGTGCCTTGATGCGGTGCCGCGGTGGTCGGGGGCGGCGCCATCTCGGCGGAGGGCCGGTGGCAGCAGGCGAGGGCGGCAGCTAGGAGGACGGCAAGGGTCTGGTGCTTCATGATGTTTTCCTGCAACGGACTATCCAGGGGAAATCGCAGGATGTCAAGTACGGTGCGGGGACATCGGAGGGCTCAGGAGCGGATGACGGGGGCGTTGGGGAGCTCGTCGACGTCGTCGGGGCGGATGGGGAAGTGTTTTTCAAGGATGTCCGCGCAAAGGTCGATCGCGGCGACGAAGCCGCCGGCCGTGTCGCCCCGGCGAATGCCCGCCAGCAGCGCGTCACGCACCGCCTCCCAGGTTTGTGGGGGCAGCAGGTCGGAGATGGCCCGGTCGGCGAGCACCACCACACGGCGCTCGGCCCAGGAGACGAAGATCAGCACGCCCGTGGCCCCCGTGGTGCGGTCCAGGCCGGCGGAGAGGAACTCCAGGTGGGCCCGCATGAACACCTGACCCTCGAGGTCGGCGCGGGAGGTCAGCAGGCGCCGCAAGAACGGGACCCGCGACAGCCCCACCGCCACCGGGATCGAGAGCCCGGCCAGCAGCGCCACGCTCCACCAGTTGGAGAGTCCCGCGGCGTCGAGGGCGGCCAAACCCAGCGTGCACAGCAGCAAAAGAAGAAGCGGGGCCACGTGGCCCGTGGCCGCCGACGCGCGCACCAGCATCGGGACGATCTCGCCGGAGGTGCGTCTTTCGGCGCGCACCACGGCCTCCTCGAGGCGTTGGCGTGCCGCGTCGTCCAGGATGGACAGGGCCCAGTCGTTCTGGATGGTTTGACGCATCACCAGTCTCCTGGCGCGGTGCAGCGCGGGACATACGTTCCCGTGGCTGGGTGGAGGGTGTAGAGTTCGTTGTCCGGAGGCATCACCAGCTCCCGGACGCGCCGCCGCCGGAGAACCCGCCGCCGCCGCCGGAGAACCCGCCACCGCCGCCGGAGAACCCGCCGCCGCCGCCGCCACCGGCGATCCAGAACCCGCCGCCCCCGCGTCCTGAACCCCTGCCGGAGCCACGGCCACCGAGGCTGGCCACCACGCCGAACAGCACCAGAAAGAAGAGGATGATGAGGCCGGGCGGGACCGGGGATTTCCTGTGCCGCGGGGTCGGCGGGATGGCCCCCTCGAACCAGGCCGAACTGTCCACCCCCGGGTCGGTGAGGGCGACGATGGCGCGGACCCCGGCCATCACGCCGGCGTCGAAGTTCCCGGCCTTGAAGTGCGGGGTGACGGTGTCGTCGAGGATGCGGCGGGAGTGGGCGTCGGTGAGCTGGCCCTCGAGCCCCTGGCCGACCTCGATGCGGAGCTTTCGATCATCGCGGGCGATCAGGAAGAGGACGCCGTTGTCGCCTTTCTTTGTTCCAAGCTTCCAGACATCAGTGACGCGGATCGACGCCTGTTCGATGGACTCGCCGCCCAGGTCGGGGACGGTCAGGACCGCGATCTGGCTCCCGCCGCCTTCCCATAGGCCAGTCAGCGCAGCGGTGAGGCGTGCCCTGGCCGGCTCAGACAGCATACCCGCACGGTCGACGACGGGCCCGGTCAGGTCCGGCACCGCAAACGGTTTCGCCGAGGCCACCGTCGCCCAGACCAGGAGGGCGGCCGCGAGCAGGCCGCTGAAGAGGGACCGCCTCAGGGGCATCTAGAACTCCACCTTGGGCGGCTTCTCGTTGGTCTTCTGCTCCTCCTCGGACACACTCCACTGGGGCATTTTGCTGTAGTGGTAGAACAGGCTGTTGGTCCAGGAGGAGGGCGGGCTCGAGATGAGGTTGTTGAACTCCTTGATCGCCTCGATGTGGCGCTGGCGCGCGACGGTGATGCGGTTCTCGGAGCCCTCGAGCTGGGCCTGCAGGTCGCGGAAGTTGCGGTCCGCCTTCAGTTCGGGGTAGCGCTCGACCACGATCATCAGTTTCCCCAGCGCCGAACTGAGGCCGCCCTGGGCCTTCTGGTACTCGGCGAGCTGGTCCGCGCTCATCTTCGCCGGGTCGAGGTTGACCGCGGTGGCCTTGTTGCGGGCCTCCACGACGGCCGTGAGGGTCTCCTGCTCGTGGGCGGCGTAGCCCTTGGCCACCGAGACGAGGTTCGGGATCAGATCGGCGCGCCGCTTGTACTGGTTCTGGACCTCGGCCAGGGTGGCCTCGACCTCGTTTTTCGCCTTGGGGATGGCGGAGACGCCGCAGCCGGCCAGCACGCCGGCGACCAGGCAGCAGGTCATGAACATGACGGCCCGTCGGGGCAATCCGGAACGATTCATGGGAACTCCTCCGTGCGACCGCGCCAGGTCCCGCCTGGGACGTGCGCGACCGCCAACGTCTGGAGTATGGTCCCCTCCGGAGGGTGATGTCAAGGCACGGGTTCGGAGGTCGATCCGGGAGAAGGTCCGGGTGACGGATCCGATGGGGGCGCGACAGTTTCTTCCGGATCCAGTTCATGCCAGCGGAAGGCGGCGAGCATGCCTGCGAAATACACCACGATGGAAAAGATCGACCCCGGCAGACCCCTGAGATCACCCATGACGAACATCAACTGAATGATTTTCACCAGCTCGAGGACAAGCATCAGCACGAAGGCCACGCGCGATTTCCTGCGCATGAAGTATGACCCGGCGACCAAAAGCAGAAAGAGCCCAAAGGCAAATATAATAACCGAACTCTGTCTGTCGTCGCCCAGCAGGCTGAACGCTTGGATCAGCACCATGAAGGCCGAGATGGCCGTCACGATCCAGGCGAAGGTGATGACCTTGCCGCACGCGGCACGTGTCCCCAGCAGTTCGTTCGGGTTGGGCGTTCGATGGGATTTCGGAGTGTCCGTCATGCGCCGATGGCTAACATTGCAAGAGGTTGATTGTCAAGTGGGTTTTGAATTGTGTATAGGGGATGGTCCCCTCGAACACCGATCCCGACTGTGCGAAGCAACTCCTGAAATATCAAAAACGCCGGCGGGGCACCGGCACCGGATCAGCGCACGATCGTCGCGCAGCCGTACTTGACCTTGACGATGGCCTCGGTGCTGGCGGTGACCAGGTCGCAGGTGGCCGGGCAGAGCTTGATCTGCTGCGGCGGATCGTTGGCGTCGTAGTACCAGCCGCCGTCAGGGCCGCAGTCGGGCAGGCCGCCGGGGACGTGGTAGATCGGCTCGGGAAGGATCTCGGGGGTCTCCTGGTAGTCCATGTTGATGCGGCCGTAGTCGATGGTCTCTCCCTCGGGGGGCGCGGGGATGTCATAGGCGCAGGGCACCCGGGCGCCGCCCACGACGGCCGTGGCGAGGTCCTGGAACACGGGGAGGAAGTCCTGCGTGCAGAGGTTGCCCTCGAGGCCGCCGGTGGCCGTCACCAGCTCGCGGTAGACGGTGCCCTCCGAGGCCGGCAGCGGGGTGCAGACGAGGTTCAGCAGCGTGTCGGTGCCGCAGCAGGCGTTGCACGCGGGCGTGTTGCAGGTGCCGTCGATCTCGCACTGCAGGCAGTCCCAGTAGCTGATGTCGTAGGGGGCGAAGATGGCCGAGAACTTGAACCCCGCGAACGTGGGATCGAGCTGGATCATGGCCGTGTAGAAATCCGTCGAGCTCATCGCGGAGTTGTCGTCGCTGATCACGACGATGGTCTTGGTGGCCTCGGGCCGCTGCCAGTCGTCGTATTCGCCGTGGAGCGCCAGCATCAACTCCAGCGCGTTGGTGCTGGCCACCTGCCACACGACGTGGCGGTAGGTGGGCAGGTTCTCGTCGTACGGGCACTGGCCGCTGCCCACGGGGGGCGGGACGCACACCCCGACCTGGCCGTTGCTGTCGTCGGAGATGATGGCCACATGGGCGTCGATGCCCGAGGCCGTCAGCGCGCCCACGAAGTCCACCATGGAGTTCTGCACGGACTCGGCCTCGTCCCACATCGAGCCGGAGTTGTCGATGACGATGACGATGTCGGCGGGCAGCACGACCGGCTCGGCCTCGGCCACGGTCTCGAGGCAGGGCGTGTCCTGGCACTGGCCCCCCGCGCAGGCGACGCCGGTGTTGCACGCGTGTTCGCAGACGCCGCAGTTGGCGGGGTCGGTGTCGAGGATGGCGCAGCCGGTCGGGCACTCGTCCATGCCCTGCGGGCACTCCAGTTCGCACACACCGGGACTGACGCAGGTGCCGTACTGCGGGCAGGGTCTGTCGCAGCCGCCGCAGTGCCGATCGTCGGCCCAGGTGGCCACGCACCCGTCGCCGCACCACGTCAGGCCCGCGGCGCAGTCATGATTGTTGACGTTGCCGGCGTTGACGTCGTTGTTGACGGGGTCCTTGGCGGTGACACACGAAAGCAAATAGAGCGCAGGGAGCCACACAAGAGCGCGGAAAAACATGAATCACCTCGGGAGGCCGGGGAAGGCTGTCGGGCCCGCCGGCGCTGCGTTTTGGCAATATAGCACGAAAGAATACAGGTCCCTTTTTTTTTGTTGTTCCAAATTGACGATCCACCATTTTCGGGAGATGGTCGGTCTTCTGGTCGCCACTGAGGGCGACGGAGGGCCATGTCCCGCATCACAAGAGTGTCACGAAAACATTCGTGTCGCGCACCACGATCCTGAACACCGTCTGCAACTGAATCCTTCCTGACGGGAGGCAACAACAAACCGAAGCCGACTGAAGCGTTCAGACTGGACGCCTGTAAAGGATGTTGCAGGAACGGCCTTCGTCATCGAAGAAGATTTCAAAGTCCGCATGGTCCGACATCAGGCGCATCCCGTTGCCGGCGTTATGAAAGTACCCATGTCCGCGCTGCAGGCCGGAGATCACCTTCGGCACGTGGAAGCCGGTGCCCTGGTCCAGCACCTGGATCAGCAGCCCGGTTTTCCCGTTGAAGATCCCAATCTCGATAGGAAGGTGGATCTTTCTCCGATGACCGTGGCAATACGCATTGGAGAGCACCTCGCTGAGAATGCCCCGGCTGCCGACCAGTTCGTTCCTCAGCCGTTCCTCCAGGAAAGGCGAAAGGATGCGTCTGATACGGCGTTCAACCACGAACAGCCATCCGTACTCCTCACGGTAGGGGTGATGCGAAGGTTCCAGGATTTCACCCGGAACAAGCAGGTCATGGTAGATGCAGGAGGCCGGTTCGAGGAGAGCCATGGTTTCCGAGAAGGTACGTTCGACGATCATGGACTCACCGGTGGCTTCAGCCAGGGCGCGACCAGCCGCGCCGAATCCGGCCAGGCATGTCCGAGGCGAATGGCCCGGGCCAGCGCCTGTTCATCCGCAGGTAGCTTGACAAAACGTGTGCACGCGGCGCCGACTGCCTCCGGATAGTGGGCGTCGCTGCCGCCGACGGCCGGGCGCTGAATGCGCGCTGAAAAATGCAGTGAGGTGTTTATCTGATGTGTTGTGCTTGTCGCGTTGACGGTCTCGACCGCATCAATGGATTCCAGGAACGCTTCGGGGAAGGGCTTGAGGTTGATCAGCAGGTTCTGACGATAGGGGTGGGCGGCAATCACGACGCCGCCCTCTGAATGCACCTGACGAGCAAGGAAAACCAGGGAGTCACCCGATCGATGACCATGGAGTTCTTTCACGCCAATGACAACAAAGTGTCCCTCCCGGCAGGTGGCCTCGAAGCCTCGGTACAGTTTCAGACGTCCTCCTGACAGATCCTGAAGAGCCTGGAGTTCGTCTCCATCCCAAAGAAAATCGTGGTCGCTGACAACCAGCCCCTGCAGGCCGCAACGCACGGCGGCCTGCAGGAGTTGGTCCGGATCCATCAATTCGGCACAGGGGGAGTACCGACTGGTATGCACATGAAGATCAATTAAAACAGAATCACTCATTTCCGGTACCTGTTCTGTGCGATCAGCCGCTGCACGGAGCGCTCCCGTTCAGTTGGATTCCCTTGGTCCCCCCCCCGGGGGCGCGCGAGGTTCCGGATCCGGATCCGGACACGGAATCCGGAACCTTCACTAGCGCAAAATTGGAGCGATTTCCTGGATGACTTTGTCCAGGCGCATCTTCCCGAGGGCGACGTTGCCCTCAGGATTCATGACCAGGACCATGTGGACATGCGCACGTCCGGGCTCGTTGGAGGCGAAGTCGGTGTTCTCGTTCAGGCACCGGACCAGGATGGTGGCCTTGGGCGCGGTGATCTGAATCTGATTGCCGCGTCCCACACCCATGATGTCGGTGGACTTCTGCGACTTCAGCAGCACGTCGTTGGCCAGCGCCCCGATCTCGGTCAGGGGAACGCCGTTGGTGACTTCGCCGAGCAGCTCGCCCTGGGAGGTGAACGCGCCCACAGCCACAAAACCATCGATCTCACGCAGTTTTTCAAGAATTTCTCTCATGACAGTCCTCCTGAGTCAATGACTCGGAAATGCGCCGGGCGAAGCCGGCGACTTTGGTTACTCACTCCGGTTCCTTCAATAATGGTGCCAACCTCTTCATGGCTCTTTCGAATCGAAGTTTGGCATAGGGAAGCGAACCGCTCTCCCGAAGTGCCAGCAGAAAGTGAAGGTGCCCCTTCCCCGGATCGGAGATCAGGGCGTCCTGGTTCTCGTTGAAGCAGTGGGTCAGCAGGCAACCCTCTCCCGATGTCAGTTCCACGAACGTGGCGTATCCGACGCCGATGGCGTTCGAGAGACGCTGCGCATCGATGATGATGTCATTGGCATATCCGATCAGGTCCGTGATGACTCCGGCATCCTCGGCCAGGATGGTCAATATGCTGGCCGTGGGAGTGAATGCGGCCACGCCCGCAAACCCCGACAGTTCCTGGAACTCGCTGAGTTCCTCGCTGACGCTGGCGCTGATCATGTGATTGTTCTGCTCCACGCTGGTCAACTCAATGGGCATCAGGATTCCGGCCGAGTCGATGAAGCGGGCTCGCTCCAGCACCTCCGTCAACGGGAACAGCAGGCTTCCGGTGTATTTGCGCTGGTCCGGAATGAACAGGACTTCAGACTGTGGCCACGAGAAAATGGTGATCAGGGACTGGGCGATGTGGTCGAGCAGGATCTCCCGCAATGGCTCACGGTTGATCAGGCCCCACTCGATCAGCGTGTCGCCGAAGTTGCTGCCGAGCTTCTTGCACTCGGTAAAGACCGCCTGCAGTTCAGCCAGGTCAAGTCCTGCGCGGTCGGTCAGTTGGGTGACCAGCGTCTGTCGCAGCGAGGACGCTACGACCCATACTATGTTTCCCCGGTTGACGAAGGCACGCCCCGACTGGTTGCCGGCACGGACGATCACCTCGCCGCCGGTCACGCTCTCGGAGGCCTCGTAGAGCACCTTGAGGAGATTGGACTGGGACCTGCTGATGAAGGTGGCCGCGTTGGAGCCCGGGTCGCTGAAGATCTTCTGGATTTTCTCGGACAGCATGTTGATGTCCAGGGGCTTTTCCAGGTAGCTGGAGACGCCCAGCAGTCGGAAGTTCTCTTCCATCTCCTCGGTGCCGAACGCGGTCATGACGATGATCGGGATCTGCCGATAATGCCGGCCCAGATAAGCCACCAGTTCGAACCCGCTCATCTCGGGCATCTTCAAATCCGTGATGATCAGGTCGAGGTTCGTCTCCTGGATGATGGCCAGCGCCTTCTTGCCGTTGGTGGCGGTCAGGATCTCGTAGCCTTCGAGGTCGTTGAGGCCTTCGACCAGGCTTTCGAGAAACGATTGATCGTCATCTGCAATCAGGACACGTCGCATGAGAATCACCGACCGACCAAAGGCTCCCCAACTTCCACGAACCATTTCGGGGAGCGGGCGGAAACCGTCTCGGCGGCGCCGTCCATCGCAAGGAAGAGGCCAAAGCGTTCCTCCTGAGAACATACTTGATCACAGTTTCTGAAAACCGTTGGATCTACAGGTTTCGGCGGGCATTTCCAGAGGTGATTAATCGCGGCATTGTAGGCTGCAAATATTTATATACGGATATCAATGCGTCAAAATGACCATTCAAAATGAAGGATCCGTTCAAAATGGAGGGATTCATATATTTGTTTAAGAGATTGTGCAGGGAGAAGGGCCTTCTGCCGGAATCAGGAAGAGATCTCATACTGCTTGAGTTTGCGTCGCAGAGTGGATTCACTGATACCCAGCGCATGGGCGGTGCGGACCTGGTGTTTCTGAAAAAGGAGATAGGTGGCCATGATATGACGGCGCTCCATCTCCTCCAGCGAAAGGACTTCGGTGGGGGTAGACTCCGGCGGTATGTTCGTTCCGGAGCCGGCAGGCGGGGCTGCTTGAGGCGGGATGGCCGGGGAGACCAGGAAGCGGGAAGGCGCCAACCCGGCGCAGGGCTGCAGCAGGACGGCGCGTTCGATGAGGTTGCGCAGCTCGCGGATGTTGCCGGGCCAAGGATACGCCATCAGCCGTTCCATCTCGCCCGGGAGCAGGTTGCAGTCGCGTCCATTGGCGAATTCGTACAGGAAGTGAGCGATCAGGCTGGGAAGATCCTGGAGCCGTGCCCGCAGGGGCGGCAGATCGATGCGGATCACGTTGAGCCTGTAAAAAAGATCTTCCCGAAAACGTCCCTCGCGCACGGCCACCTCGAGGTTGGTGTTGGTGGCGGCGATGACGCGTACATCGACGAGCCGCGACAGGTCGCCGCCGAGCCGCCGCACCACATGGTCCTCGAGCACGCCCAGCAGCTTGGTCTGGAGGATCAGCGGCATGGTGCCGA
>PHBF01000077.1 GCA_002841905.1 Deltaproteobacteria bacterium HGW-Deltaproteobacteria-17 | reverse complement strand
CCTCGCTGACGCCGCGGAACTTCAGGAACTGGTAGAGCTCATACCGGTCGTCCGCGTCGAACTTCTCGTCGTTGAGCGTGGCCAGCAGGAACTTCACATCCTCTGCCTTGTCCTGACCGAAGTTCTCCTTGATCAGTTTCAGCGTGTTCTGGCGGATCCAGTGGCTGCCCAGGATCAGGTTGCGGTTGATGTAGGTCGGCACGGCCTTGTGCTTCTTCAGGGCCGGGTCGAGCATCAGGGCCTTGCTCATGACGTCGATGGACTTGCGGAAGTCCTTCACCCGGGCATAGGAGAGCGCATGCAGGAACTGCAGCTCGCCGTCCTGCGGGAACCACTCGATCCAGCGGCGGAGCTGGATGAACTTCTCCTCGAGGGCCCGCGTGTCGGACAGGGCGATCATCTCGTCGGAGAAGGTCTTCTTGCCCTCGGTGACGATGGCCTTGCGGATCTGCTTCAGTTCCCCGACGACGACCTCGTCACCGGGGTTGGCCGTGAGCGCGTTCTCGGCCGTCTTCAGGGCCTCGTCGAGCTTTCCGGACTCGAGCAGGATCATCGCCGCCGACTTGGGTCCGGCGTTCCTGGGATCGGCCACCGCCGCGTCGGTCTTGGGCGGCGGCTCGGTTCCCTCGTCCGGGACGACGGTGACGGTCTTCTGTGAATCGGACGAGGACAGGGAGGTCGCGACGAAGTACAGGATGCCGGCCAGGGCCATGACCGCGAGCAGCCCGATGACGATCTTGCCGGCACGGCTGGTGAAGAAGTCATCCATGCGGGCCCGGATGGGCACGCTCACGGTGTTGCGGTAGTTGTCCATCTCGAGCAGCCTGCCCAGCACGGTGCGCATCTCGAAGGCGTCCTGGGGCCGGTCGTCGGGCTTCTTGCTCATGGTCTTCAGGATCAGCGCCTCGAGGGGCGCCGGGATGTCGGAGATGTACGAACGGACGCGCGGCGGGGGTTCGTGTATGTGCTTGCCCAGCAGGTCGATCGGGGAGCTGGCCTCGAAGGGCAGGCGCTGGGTCAGCATCTGGAACAGGATCACGCCCATGGCGTAGAGGTCGGCCTTGTGGGTGACGATCTTGCCCATGGCCTGCTCGGGAGAGATGTAGGAGGGGGTCCCGAAGATCATGCCGGCCTGGGTGACCTGCACCCCGCCCTCGCTCTCGGCGAGCTTGGCGATGCCGAAGTCGAGGATCTTGAGGTGCTCCTCACCGCCGGCGTCGATCTGGAGCATGATGTTGTCGGGCTTGAGGTCCCGGTGCACGACGCCGGCCTTGTGGGCCTCCTCGAGCGCGGACAGCATCTGGATGCCCAGGCGGCAGACCCGGCGCCAGTTCATGGGGCCTTCATACATGACGTGGGACAGGGAGCTGCCCTCGACGAACTCCATGACGAGGTAGAACGTGGAGTCCACGGCGCGTCCGAAGTCGAGGACCTGGATGATGTTGGGATGCGACAGGCGGGCCGCGCTCTCGGCCTCGCGGCGGAAGCGCTCGACGATCTCCGGGCGCAGCCCCATGGTCGGATGGAGGATCTTCAGGGCCACGTCCTTGCGCATCATGACGTGGGTGGCCTTGTAGACCTGCCCCATGCCTCCCTCGCCCAGCAGCGGCCCGACCTTGTACTTCCCCTCGAACAGCATGCCCGAGAGTGGTCCCTCCTCGGACATGGTGTTGGAGAACTTCTTGTGCAGGACCGAGGTCGCGACCTCGCTGGAGTCGGGGGTCGCCGCTCCCGACGCGTTCAGCGCCAGCTCACGGGTGGGTCGCTCCAGGGGTTCATGTGATGGCACCGGAGAAACCATCGATCCCGAGTCCAGGGTCGGAATCCGGGGGGACGAGGGTCCCCGCTCGGAGGGCACGCTCACCGGCGGCGGCGTCACGGGCATGCCCAGGTGGGTGTGGGCCTCCACGTCGACCGGTTCGCTCTCGGGACCCGGGAGGGCGATGCGATGCATCCGCGGGACCGGCGTGGTGATCTCGACGGGCGTGGCGTCCCCCGACACCTCCGGGAACGGCCCCGAGATGGGACGCCCGGCGTCATGCAGCCCGGCGTCATGCCGGCCCGGCTCCTGAGGTTCCGGCGAACCGGAGACAGGGGGGGCCAGCGGGTCCAGGTCGGTGGAGGGGGGCGGTTGGTTCATTCCACAGGTTCCGTTCAGGTCCAGGGACGATCCACAGTGATGTTTTCAGGCCCGTAGATCGCGGTCACCAGCGTCCGGGGCTGGAAATACTTCCGGGCAACCCTTTTTATATCGTCCGGGGTCACGCTTTCAAGTGCTTTCCTGTACCGCAGGAAAGAATTCCAGCCCAGGCCGTAGAGATCGCCGAAGAAGACGGCCGCGGCGATGGCCGACCGACGCTGCATGCCAAGATCGTGGGTGCCCAGCATGAAATTCTTTGTCCGTTCGACCTCCTCCTCGGGCGGCGCGTCGCTGCGAAGCCGGGCGAAGTGCTCCAGGAGACCGTACAGGGCATGCTGGCTCTGTTCGGGACGCGTGACCATGTAGGCGACGAAGTAGCCCGGCGCCAGGCCCTCCAGGGAGAAGCAACTGACCTGGTAGGCCAGACCCTGGCGGTCGCGCAGATCCATGAAGAGGCGTCCGGACTGGCCGTCGAGCAGCCGGGCGGCCACCTCGAGGGCGAACCGGTCCGGGTGATGGAGGTCCACGCCCGGGAAGCCGGTCACGATGTGGTTCTGGGTGATCTTCTTGCGGACGTAGGCGGCGCTGCGGGCCGGGAGGGCCGGGGCGGTCAGGTCCGGTGACGGTGCCTTGGCCCGCTTCCCCAGCCCTGCGAGCTCGGCGGAGACCTGGTCGAACACGGACTGGGGATCGACGTCCCCGACCACGACGAAGGTGGCCTCGGCGGGCGGATAGTTCTGCTCCCAGTGCTCCCGGATCCGTTCACGGTTCAGCCGCGCCAGCGACTTCAGTTCACCGGTGATGTTGAGCGAGCAGCAATGGTTTTCACCGTAGCGGGCCATCTCGAACAGGTGCATGACCTGCACCGCGTGGGAGTCGGCCTCGGCGCGGACGGCCTCGCGGGCCAGCTCGCGCTCCTTGCGCACCTCGCGTTCGAAGAACGCCGGGGAGCGCAGGCTGCGGCACAACAGCGAGAGCCCCATCTCCCGTCCCTCCGAGAGCGTGTCCAGCCGGATCCCGAGGCTGTTCCTGCCCGAGAAGGACTGCAGCACGCCGCCCTTGCTCTCGATCAGGTGGGAGATGGCGTCGCCGGGCAGCGCGTCGGCCCCCCGGGTGAGCAGGCCGGCCGTCAGCGGGCTGATCCCGGAGATCTCGGCGGTCTCCCGCAGGAGTCCGCCGATGAAGCCCACACGGGCCGAGACGTAGGGCAGGCGCGCGTCGGGCATCACCAGCAGCCGGGGGCCGCGGGGAATGCGATATTCAAAGATGGGGGTCTCCTCGGCGCCGGCCGTCGTGGCCGGGGAGACGACGCCCTTCTCGGGCTTGAACAGGCGGGCATACGCCTTCTGCAGCCTCGCCTCGTCGACCTCGAAGTCCTCGGGAAGCAGCAGCACGGCCGTCATGGGCCGGGTGTTCAGGACGGCGGCGGCGGCCTCCAGGTCGGCGACGGTGCGCTGGGCCAGCGCGGCATCGTAGCGCGCGCCGGCGGCGTGATCGCCGGTGGCGCCCTGGAAGAAGCCCAGCAGCCGGGCCATGCCCTGCACCGTCTGCATGGAGGACACCTGCTCGGCCGCGATCGTGGCCCGGGCCTTCTCGAGCTCCGAGGGCATCACGCGGGTGAGGCCGCGCAGCTGGTTGGAGAGCGCCTCGAAGAGACGCTCGGCGTGCTCGGGGGAAAAGATCGAGGAGATCATGAACAGGCCCGGTCCACGGGGCGTGAACGCGGTGGCGTAGGCCTCGAGCACGAGGTTGTCGCGGTGCTTGAGGGCGACGGCCAGCCGTGAGCTCTCGCCATCGCCGAGCAGGGTCGACAACAAATCATAAGTGGGCGTTGTATCAAAATTATATTCCGGCAGCGGGAGACTGCAGAACAGATACGCCTCGGAGGAGGCGCCGCGCAGGATCTCGAGCCTGCCGCGGGCCGGTCGCGGGGCGATCGGCGGCGCCTCGTCCCGGCTCCGGGCGCGCCTTGGGATCAGGGCCTTCAGCGTGGCGTGGACCGTCTCCGGATCGATGTCCCCGACGACGAAGAAGGTGATGTTGCCCGGCGTGTACCAGCGGGCGTGGAAGGCCAGCAGATCCTCGCGGGTGAAGGCGGCGACGCTCTTGTGGGAGCCCAGGATCGGCCGGCCGTAGCCGCCCGAGGGATAGCTGACCTCGAAGATGCGGTCCGAGGCGCGGTGGATGGGGCTGTTCTCGCCGTGACGGATCTCCTCGAGGACGACCTCCTTCTCCCGCTCGAGCTCGGCGGCGTCGAAGGTGGGATGAAACAGGGCCTCTGTGATGGCCCGGAGGAACGTCTGCCAGGCACGGGCGGGACCGGCCGCGTGCAGCACCGTCTCGTCGTGCGCGGTCCAGGCGTTGAGGCTGCCGCCGGCGCCCTCCACCGCCAGGGCCAGGTCGCCCACCCCCTGATTCGAGGTGCCCTTGAACAGCATGTGCTCCACCATGTGGGCGATGCCCAGCTCGCGGGGCGGCTGCTCGTGGCAGGAGCCGGCGTGAACCCAGGCGTACACGGCGGCCACGGGGATGGCGCGGTTGACCTGGCACACCAGGCGGCCGCGGTGCGGCAGCGGAAAGACTTGAATGTCGGCCAGCGGATTCACTTTCATGGCATGTTTTTCCTGGGGACGGGATCAGGCAAGGGAAGGGAGAAGGGCACCGGTCAGTTGCCCGTGATCAACAGATCGTCGATGTACCAGCCGGCGTATTGCACCGAGGAATCGGAGCGGAAGCAGAAACGGAGCTGGATCGTCTGTCCCACGTACGGCGTCAGGTTCACGGTATGTTCCCCCCAGGCCTGGGTGGAGAGCGCCCAGCAGGACTGGGAGTCCAGGGTCGTGTTATAGGCGGGTGTGACGGTCGCGGGATTCACCCAGGCGCTGTTGGAATACACCTGGACGCGGCCGCCATCGCAGCAGGTCTCGTTGTACCACCAGCTCTGGAAGGACAGGGTGGCCGAGCTCAGACCTGCCAGGGAGATGTTGCTCGTGGTCAGGCAGTGCTGGTCCCAGTTCATGCTCGCGGGGTAGGTCCCGCTGAGGTTGGTGCCCGCGCAGTTGGGACCGCTGGGGCAGGCGGCGGGGCCGCCGCTGCCCAGTGCGCCGGCGGCCCAGACGCCGCCGGAGACGGACCAGCCCGCAGGCAGGCCGCCGGAGAAGTTCTCGGCCCAGACGCCGCTGACGACCTGGATGGTGAAGTTCTTCTGCGTGGTGTTGGACGAATTGACGTTGTCGGTGGCCAGCACGGTGAAGGAGGCAGGCCCCACATCACCGGCGCCGGGGGTCCCCGTGAGGAGGCCCGACGCGGGGTTCAGCGTGAGCCAGGCCGGGGCGTTGCCCACGAAGGCGAACGTGGAGGAGCCGGACCCGCCGGACACGGTCAACTGCGTCGAGTAGGCCTGGCCGGTCACGGCGTTGCCCAGCGCGGTCGCATTGGTGAGCTGGATCGGGATGTTCGGTCCGTCGATGATCTCGAGATCATCGAGGTACCAACCCGCGTAATTGGTGACGCTGTCGGAGCGGAAGCAGAACCGGACCTGGACGGTCTGACCCGCGTAGGCGGCCAGGTCGACCTGGTGCTCCTGCCAGACCTGGTTGTTCAGGCCCCAGCACTGCTCCGAGGAGATCGTCTTGTTGTAGGCCGGGGTCACCGCGGTGTGGTCGTTCCACGTCCCGTTGGAGAACACCTGGACACGGCCGCAGTCGTAGTTGACCTCGGTGTACCACCAGCTGTCGAAGAAGAGCACCGGGCTCACCAGGCCCGCCAGGGAGATGTCGCTGGTGGCCAGGCAGTGCGCGTCCCAGGCCATGGACAAGGCGTAGTTTCCGCTGAGGTTGGTGCCCGCGCAGTTGGGGCCGCTGGGGCAGGCGGCGGGGCCACCGGCGCCGAGGGGGCCGACCTGCCACACCGTGCCCGTGATCGTCCAACCCGCGGGCAGGCCGCCGGAGAAGTCCTCGGTGAGGCCGGGCAGAAGATCCACGACGGTGAGGCTGAAGGTCTTCTGGGCGGTGTTGGCCGGGTTGCTGTTGTCGACCACGCGGATGCCGAAGGATGCCGGCCCGATGTCGCCGGCCGAAGGCGTGCCAGAGAGCCTGCCCGTGGACGGATCCAGGCTGATCCAGGAGGGATGCTGCCCGAGCCAACTGAAGGTGAAGTTGCCCGAACCGTTGGAGACGGAGAGCTGGACGGACCACGGATAGCCCACGTTGCCGTTGGGCAGCGTGTTGGGGTTGTTGATGATCAGCGGGATGTACGAGCGCTCGACGAGCATGATGTCGTCGATGTACCAGCCGGCATACTGCCCCGAGCCGTCGGAGCGGAAGCAGAAGCGCAGCTGGATGGTCTGGTCGATGTACGGGGTCATGTCGACCTCGTGGTTCTTCCAGACCTGGTCGTTGTAGGCCCAGCAGGTCTGGCTGCCGAGGTTCGCGTTGAAGGCGGGGATGACCGTCGCCGGGAACTCCCACGCGCCGTTGGAGAAGACCTCCACGTGGCCGCCGTCATATCCGGTCTCCGTATACCACCAGCCCTTGAACATCAGCACCGGGCTGACGGCGTCGGTCATGTCGATGTCGCCGGTGGTGATGCAGTCCACCGTCCAGGACATGTTGGCGTTGTAGGAGCCGTTGAGGTTGGTCGCGGCGCAGTTCTCACCGGAGGGGAGGGTGGTCGGTCCGCCGGTGCCGAGGGAGCCGATGGCCCACACCGAGCCGCCGACGGTCCAGTCGGAGTTGTCGTCCTCGAAGTCCTCCATGAGGTACATCCAGCGGCCGGAGCAGCCGGTGGTGTTGAACTGGCAGCCGGTGCAGAAGAGGGTCCCGGACAGGTACCCCCGTGTGGCGCAGTCCTGGTTGTCGAGGTTGGAACCATCGCAGGTCTCGCCGTACTCGATCACGCCGTTGCCGCAGATCGGGCCGGTGCCCTCGCACCCGGAGAAGTCGAAGTCACACCAGTTGGTGCAGCCCAGGGTGCCGCCGGTGTAGCCGAAGTATTCGCAGGAGCGTTCGTTGAGATTGGTGGTGTCGCACCGCTCACCGGGCTGGAGGACGCCGTTGCCGCAGGAGGGGCAGCAGTCGAACGGGCAGACCGCGCAGGTCTCGCCCATGTCGGAGGTGCACTCGCCGTCGCCGCAGGTGAACTCCTTCTCGCAGATGTCGGAGCAGCCGTCGTGGATCACCAGGTTGCCGTCGTCGCACTCCTCGCCGAGCTCCCAGATCCCGTTGCCGCAAAGGGGCGTGGCGTCCTCGTCGAGGCAGCCGCGGGAGCAGCCGTCGCCGCTGGTGTTGTTGTCGTCGTCGCACTGCTCGCCCTCGTCGAGACGACCGTTGCCGCACAGGGGGCAGCAGTCCTGCGGGCAGAAGTTGCAGGTCTCGCCCTTGGGGGTGTCGCATTCGCCGTTGCCGCAGACGAATTCCACGATGCAGTTGCTGTCGCAGCCGTCGCCGGAGATGTTGTTGCCGTCGTCGCACTGTTCGAAGGCCGTCGGATCGCCGTCTCCGCAGCCGTCCTCGCGCCGGCACAGGGACGAGCAGCCGTCGCCGTCGGTGGTGTTGCCGTCGTCGCAGCCCTCGGTGTACTCGAAGATGCCGTTGCCGCAGACGGGCCCGGAGCCTTCGATGCGGCAGTCGCCGGTGCAGCCGTCGCCGGAGACCAGGTTGTCGTCGTCGCACTGCTCGCCGACCTCAAGTCGGCCGTTGCCGCAGCCGGTCTCGAGGCTGCAGTCGTAGGCGCAGCCGTCGCCGTCCTTGAAGTTGCCGTCGTCGCATTCCTCGCCGGGTTCGACGGTGCCGTTGCCGCAGTACGGCTCGATCATGCACACCGAGGTGCAGCCGTCATGGTCGGTGACGTTGCCGTCATCGCATTGTTCGCCCGGGTCCACGACGTTGTTCCCGCACAACCCGGTGTTGTTGTTCGAGTTGTTCGTGGGCGCCTTTTTCGGGGTGACGCAGGACGCGAGGACGAGCACACAGGAAAGGATGAATAGGGAACGAAATGAATGCATGAGTCTCACTCCTTGGACGTTTCCGCCTGGGACCATACGAGCCGGCTCGGCGGCGGACAACTATACCTTATTAGGCCGCGAATGCATACCATGAAAGTGAAAAAAGTCCAGTCCGGAGAACAGAATCAGATGTTGAAACGGGAAAAGGCGGGTCAACTCTGGATGAAGCGCAAATAATCACGAAGGATGTCGCGGGCCGGGTAAACGGAAAGATAGATTTCACGAACCTTGTCCTGGCTGAGCAGGTTGGCCTTCCGCATGATCTCGTCGCGGGCCTTGGAGAGGAACATCCGGGCCCAGCCGGTGCGGCCCAGGGTCTGCATGATCTTGCCGTGCACGTAATAGACGACCTCGACACCGGGCACGGGCTGGACCACCGTGAAGGCCACGGCGTGGGCGGAGCGCTGGATGGCCTCCTCGGAGTTGCCGAGCTTGAGCAGGGCGCGGGCCTGCAGGGAGAAGGCGTGCACCATCTCGGCGGGCGTCTCGGCCTCCTGGGCCAGCTTGGCGGCCTCCACGGCCTTCTGGGCGGCCTCGTGGGCGCTGCCGTTGGGATTTTCAAGCTGGCACTCGGCCCATAAAAGCAGGCCGCGGATCTCGTCGAGACGGCTGTCCGCCTCGCGTGCCAGCCGAAGGCCCTCGTCGATGTAGCGCAGGCTGTCGTCGTGCCGATCGAGCCGGAGCCGGAGCAGCGCGCTCGTGAAAAAGGCGTCGGCCAGGGCGCTCTTGTCCCGGGTCTGTTCGCACAGTTTGCGTGCCTGCTTGACGAGCTGGCGGGCCTGCTCGTAGTTGCCCAGATCGATGTGGGCCTGCGCCAGGTTGGCCAGCTTCATGCCGGTGTAGAGTCGGTCCCCCTTCTCGCGGTCGATGTCGTAGGACGCCCGGTAGTACTCGAGGGCCTTTTCGTAGTAGCCCCGCATGGCCGAGATGAACCCGAGGTTCATCAGGATCGTGCTCTCCTGGGTGTGCCGCTGGTATTTGCGGTACAGTCGCAGGGCCTCCTCGTAGGCACCCATGGTCTCCTCGGCGCGTCCGCGATAGAACAGGGCGTTGCCCATGACGTGCATCACGTCGGCGCG
>PHBF01000076.1 GCA_002841905.1 Deltaproteobacteria bacterium HGW-Deltaproteobacteria-17 | reverse complement strand
GTCCGGACCGCCGCGGTTCCGCCCGCCATACCTGAATCAGGCGCGAGGACAGGGCGGCGGCGCCGGCGACCAGCTGGGAGACGGCGAGGATCCATACCAGCGCCACCCACTGGCGGGTCGCGCCCAGGGCGACGATCCACACGGTGAGGTCGCACTCATGGAACGGCCACAGCAGCGCCACGGCCGTCCCGGAGATCCAGGGGCGACCCGTGGGCCGATCCTGGGCGGGGGCCGCGTCCGCAGCCGGCGTTTCGGCGGCGGCCGGCAGCATCGCGGCGGCCAGCCACTTGGAGTAGCCCTGGATCATCAGGCCAAACGCCGCCAGCGGGCCCGCCATGCCGTGGATCCAGGCGCCGGACTGCTCCACGGCGAGCCAGCTCAGGATCGGAAACAGCAGGCCGAAGCGCACCACGTCGACGCTCTTGTCCAGGAACGACCCCAGGCGGCTCGAGCGCCCCTGATAGCGGGCGAGCTGGCCGTCGCCGTCGTCGAGCACCATGGCCAGGAACAACAGGCCCAGCGCACCCGCCAGGGCCCCCGGGAGCCACAGCAGGGCGGCCCCCGCCAGACCGGCGAAAAGCGACAGGAGCGTCACGACGTTGGGTGACGCCGTGCCCCGCACGGGGTACAGCAGTGCCGCGGCCAGGGGGCGCGAGATGAAGTTGGAGGTGAACTCCCAATCGGCCGCGCTCAGGGGCAGTCCGGGCCACCAGCGTTTCTGCGGGGTCGTGTTCGGGGTCATCAGGGGAGGGCGCTACGAGTTGTTGCTGCAGGAGCTGCAGCCGCCGGATTTGGGGCCGCACTTCCCGCCGTTCTTGAAGTCCGTCTCGTACCAGCCCGAGCCCGTCAGCCTGAAGGAGGACACGGAGATTTTCTTGTGGATGTCGGCGTTCTTGCACTTGGGGCAGCTCGCCAGCGGTGGATCGCCGAGGTCCTGCAGCACTTCGGTGTCGGCGTTGCAGTGGTTGCAATGGTATTCGTACAGCGGCATGGCAACCTCCATCGTATTGAAAACCCGTTGCCGTCGTGCAACATAGTGCCTGATGGGAATCTGTCAAGATGTTTCGTTCGACAGCTCAGGGCGAGCACAGGAAGCTGGACTCTTGTGTCGAAGCCGTTTCTGAGGTATGCGATTCGACAGGGGAGGTCCTCACATGCATCGTAATTGGTTGGCCCTGTTGTGCTGTCTCGTGGTCCTGTGGTCCTGTGACGATACCAGCTGCAAGCAGACAAACGGCGGCGTCGAGGTCTGCGACGGCATCGACAACGACTGCAACGGCACCGTCGACGACGCGCCGGAGACCCTGTGCGGTCTGGACCACGCCTCCTCGATGTGCACCGGGGGGCTCTGCGAAATCGTCGCCTGCGACCAGGACTGGGAGGACTTCGACAACCGCGTGTCCACGGGGTGTGAGATGCTGACCATGTGCGTGCCCGACGCGCCGGTTTCCCGCTCGGGGGCGGCCCCCTGGTACACGTGTCCGGACCCGGCGGTGCTGCAGGGCGCGACAGTGGTGACCGTGATGGATCAGGTCGACCAGTATTTCGGTCCCGAGGATCGCCGGACCGTCGACGCGACGGCGCTGTTCCCGGACGTCTCCTGCTGGCAGCAGATCTTCATGGAGGTGAACCTGGAGTGCCCCGCCTCGGGCCGGTGCGACTACTGGGACCGCACCGCCAGCCTCGCGCTGGTCGAGGATCCGCAGGATCCGGACTCCCCGGTGCTCGAGCTGGTCCGCTACATCACCCCGTACCGTGTGGGCATGTGCACGCTCATGGACGTCACCGAGTTCGCGAGCCGGCTTCAGGGGCCGGCGGTGCTGCGCTCCTTCATCGACACGTGGGTGGGCCCAGGCAGCAGCAACGGCGACGGCTGGCGCGTGACCGTGAAGTTCCACTTCATCGCGGGGACGCCGGTGCTGCCGCCGCCCGAGATCGTCTCCGCGGTGCCGCGCACCTGGATCACGGTGGGCGAGGGGGAGAACCCCGTGCCGCCCCAGCTGGGCGAGACCGAACTGACGTTCAACGAGCCGCCCCGCCTGGTCAAGGTGCGTGTGCTGGCCACCGGGCACGGGCAGGGCAACTCGGGCAACTGCGCCGAGTTCTGCAAGCTCCAGCCGGTGGTCCGCGTGGACACCGCCGAGCACGCCATGGACAACTGGCGCTACGACTGCGGATCCAACCCGGTGAACACCCAGCAGGGCACCTGGACCTACGGCAGGCAGGGTTGGTGTCCGGGCGCGGTGGTGGTGCCGATGGTCGCCGAAATCACCGAGGATTTGGCCTCCTCGGCGCCGGCCACCGTCTCCTGGGACATGCTCATGGCCAACGCGACCGTGTACGAGAACACCTGCCAGCCGGGCGCAGGCGAGCTCGTCGACGGGGAGGAGATCTGCATGGACTGCACCTACGGCGACGATCTGTGCGCCTACAACGGCGGCTCCCACACGACCCCGGTCGAACTGTTCACCGGCCAGATCTTCATCTACCGCTAAGAAGAAACCCAGTTCCGCGTGTTCCGTGGTTAAAAAAATGCTTTTTCCTGTTCCCTGTCAGAACGGGAAGCGGCCGGCGACGATCAGGCTGCAGGTGGTGATCCACAGCACCGTGAGGGCCAGGCCTGCGGTCTGCGCCGTGCCGAGGCGGCGGGGAAAACCATAGGTCCAGAGGACCAGGCCCGCGAGGAGGAAGAAGAACGGAAAGAACACGAACCCGGTGGGGACGAACAGGGAGAGCGCGCCGCCGACGGCCGAGACCGCGAACCAGCGCGTCGGACCCACGGGACCGAGCTGCCACAGCCGGATCAGGCTCCAGATGCCGGCCAGGATCAGCGAGATCCACATCAATCTGGGGGCCAGCGGAGACGGGGCCCGCCAGCGGCCCAGGACCTCGGCCGCGGTACGGCGCGTGCGGGGGCCGGGATCGCGGGCCGCCCAAAGCAACAGCGTCATGGCCTCGAACCGGCGGCCCTCCCGCAGACGGAACGCCGCCAGCTGCAGCTTGATGCGGGCCGTCAGCGGCGAAGGGCGGAAGCGCACGGCGAACCATGTCGCGAGCCGGGACCATTCGTCGGTCGGCGCCGCGGTGGCGAGGAGGTGGCGCCCCAGGCGCATGATCTGCACCGGGGTCCGCGAGAGCTCCAGCTCCAGCTGCTGTCGGTGCTCTCGGAGCCGCACGGCGGCGGCCTGGACGAACAGCGGCTCGGCCTGCCGGAATTGCACGATCGCGGCGATGAAGTCCCCCTTCCGCTCGTAGAGTGCGGCGGCCCCCAGCCGGGCCCATGGCGTCAGCGGGTGGGAGGGGTGGCGGCCGGCCAGCAGCAACAGGTGGGTGATCGCCGCGCCGTCGTCGCCCCTGAAGGCATCGGCCACCGCCGTACGGAAGCGGACCTCGGGGGGCAGCTCGGGCAGCTGGCCGATCGCCGGTTGTGCAGGCCACAGAAGGGCCAAAAGTAAAAATATCATGATTCCTTGCGCACCAGCTCGTACTGCTTGATTTTCTTGTGCAGATTGGTGCGCTCGAGGCCGAGGAGCTCCGCGGCGCGGGAGATGTTCCAGTCGGATTCGTCGAGCTTCATCTGGAGGAACGCCTTCTCGGTTTCGTTCTTGAACTCCCGCAGCGACATATGCGAGAAGGACTTGAGATCGAACTCGGGCGGTCCCTTCTTCACGTAGTCGAACGGCAGGTCCTTCACGCCGATGTGGTCTCCACTGAGGATCACCATGCGCTCGACCTGGTTCTTCAGTTCCCGCACGTTGCCCGGCCACTGGTGCTCGGCCAGGATCTGGATGACCTTGCTGTCGACGGACTTCTCGCGAAAGCCGTATTCCTTGCAGAACGACCGGATGAAGCCCTTCACCAGCAGCGGGATGTCCTCGGTGCGTTCGCGCAGCGGCGGCAGCAGGATCGGCAGCACGCTGAGCCGGAAGTAGAGGTCCTCGCGGAAGGCATTCTCCCGCACCATGGCCTCCAGATCCCGGTGGGTGGCGGCGATCACGCGCACGTCGACCATGAGCGTGTTCTCCCCGCCGACACGCTGGAGCTCGCCGGACTGCAGCACGCGCAGCACCTTGGCCTGCGCGGAGTGGGACATGTCGCCGATCTCGTCGAGGAAGATCGTCCCGCCGTTGGCCGCCTCGAACAGGCCGATCTTGCGGCTCACGGCACCCGTGAAGGCCCCCTTTTCGTGCCCGAACAGTTCGCTCTCGATGAGCTCGGGCGGGATGGCGGCGCAGTTGACCTTCACGAAGGGTTTCTTGGCCAGCGTGCTGTGCTCGTGGATGGCCCGCGCCACCAGCTCCTTGCCCGTGCCGCTCTCCCCGAGGATCAGGATGCGCCCCTTGGTGGGGGCGATCTTCTCGATCTGGCGGAAGAGCTCCATCATCGGGCGGCTCTGGCCGATCATCTGGTACCGTTCGGCCAGCTCGCCGACGAGGTTGTCGTGCTCGACGAGCAGTTGCCGATGCTGCAGGGCGTTCTTGATCGTGACGAGCACCCGCGAGCGCTCCAGGGGCTTCTCGAGGAAGTCGAAGGCGCCCATCTTCACCGTCTCCATGGCCTCGGCCGTGGTGGCCTGGCCGGAGATGACGATCACCAGGGGGCCGTCCTGGTCTGGGAACCGCTCGTGGAGCACCCGCAGGCAGTCCATGCCCCCCATGCCCTTCATCTTCAGGTCGAGCAAAATCAGATGGATCGGCTCCCGTCCGATGAGCGCCAAGGCGCTCTCGGCGTCGGGCACGTCGAGGACCTCGTAGTCCTCGTCCTCGAGGACAAACCGCAGCGCCGTGCGGATGTTCCGCTCGTCATCGACGATCAGGATGCGGTAGGTCATGGGTGAGGATCATTCGGTGGGGAGCACGAAGAGGATGCGGCGGTTCCGCTTCTGCTTCTTCACGTCCTTGCCGACGTAGACGGGCATCTCGGCGCCCAGGGCCGCGACCTCGATGCGCTTGTCGGAGACGGCGCGCGAGATCAGGAACGCCTTGATGGTCTCGGCCTGCTTGGTGGTCACGCCCTCGGGATCCTTCACGAGCTTGTCGGTGAAGACCATGATGATGACGCGCTTGAAGGCCTTGTTGGTGTTCATGACCAGGGCGACCTGGCCAAGGGCCTTCTCGCCTTCCTCGGTCAGGGTGTTGCTGTGGCCGCCATCGGTGAACCACTCGTGCTTGCTCGAGGGGAACTCGATCTTGATCTGGCCCTGCTCCTCGCCGGCCAGGTTGATCGTGTCGAGGGACCACCATCCGCGGCCGGCATCCGGGCAACCGTCGGTGTCGTTGACGCCGTTGATGGTCTCCTTCTTGTCAGGACACTGATCCTTGTCGTCATAGACGCCGTCCTCGTCGGCGTCGATCTTGGACAGCGGGCAGCCGCCGTGCTTGGGATCACCGGCCTCCTTCGGGCACTTGTCCTGGGCGTCCTTGACGCCGTCGCCATCGGTGTCGGCCATCTCGGGCGGGCAGCCCAGGGCTTCGGCCGGCCCCATGTTGTTGGGGCACTTGTCCTTGTCGTCGGGCACGCCGTCGTCGTCGGAGTCGATCAGGGACGCGGGGCAGCCGCGCTTTTCCTTGGTCCCCGCGGCGCTCGGGCACTGATCCTGCTTGTCGGGGATGCCGTCCTTGTCGTTGTCGAGGTCCGGACAGCCGTCCTCGTCTTCAAAGGAGTCGAAGTCTTCGGCGACGTTCTCGAACTTGTTGGCGCGATCCTTGTCGGTCCCGGGGCACTTGTCGGTCTCGTCGGCGACGCCGTCGTTGTCGTTGTCACGATCGGGGCAGCCGTCGTCGTCCTCGAAGCCGTCCTTGTCTTCCTTCTGCAGCGGGCACTTGTCCTCTTCGTCGGGCACGCCGTCGTTGTCGGTGTCCTTGAACGACGGTGTGAAGCGCAGGCCTATGATGCCGCGGACCAGCGGCGTGCCGAGGCCGGCGACCAGGCCGAAGTTGCTGCCGGCCTGAAGGTGCAGGCCGTTGCCGAGGTAATAATTCACGCCGATACCGCCCTCGACCGGATGTTCATGCACGGCGCCGGAGAAGCCGGAGCGCCCGGCCAGCTCGGCCGTCACATGAAGGTCGGTGATGACGCGGAACGCGAAGCCGGCACCGTAGGAGATCTGGGTGCCGGGCTTGAAGTCGTCGGTGAAGAACTGGGCGTCGTCGGCGCCGATGCGGATCAGCGCGCCGAGCATGCCGGTGGCCATCATCTTGTTGGAGCCCCAGGAGAACAGGATGCGGGGCTCGAAGGATGGCATCGCTTCGCCGGTATAGTTTTTACTGAACTGTCCAGTGGGGGCGTTGATCTTCAGTTCGGCGCCTAGTTTGAGGCTCTCTTCGTCATAGAATTTGCCGCGCAGGTAAAGGGCGAGATCGCCCCAGGCAAGCGGCGCGACGGCGTCGCCTTCGGTGCCTTCATCGGTAATCTCGTTGCCCTGGACATACCCGACGGGGATGGAGAGACCGATGAGATAATTGTCGAACAGCCCGATGAAGCCGCCCAGCTCCGCGAGGGCGAGGAGACCGACGACCTTGGCGCGCTCGGTGTCGAGGGTGTCGCCGTTCATGTTGTAAATGACAAAGGGGTTCATGCCCGCGTGCATGATCAGGCTGACGCCCCATTCCATGTGACCGGGCATAGCCAGATGAGGCGTATATAAAAATGGCGCCTTGCCCGGGCTCGGTCGGAGAGTGATGATGTCAAGCTTGTCTGGCTGCGGAGCCTGCGCATGCACAGGAACGGCAAACAGACAAATAAAAATGAACGACAGCACGAAACTGGCAAATCTGGTCATCACGATACCTCACCGAAAAGCAGTCGGCAATATAGCATATTCCATCATCACTTGAACAGCTTCTTGAAGTCCGAACCGGAAATTTTACCGACCGCCGGAAGGTGTCTTGCCGCTCGGGAGTATTTCAAGATAGGGACTGGAGAGCAACTGGGTGGGGTTTGTCCCGGGTTCGCCCTGGGGTACATCCCTGTCGAGTTCGCGATAATATTTTTCCCAGACACCGTATTCCCAGGTGCCGGGTTGGCCGAAACTCATGGAGATGCGCGGGAAAATGTGGACGCCCAGGCTCAGGAGGGCGTCGGAGACCAGCTCGGAGCAGTAGTAGGCGTCGTTGTCGGGCAGGAAAAGTCTGTCGTAGGGTCGTCCCAGCCGGGCGGCCAGCTCCTGAAGGAAAAACGGGATCAGCGCGTCGTGCGGCGGTCGCAGGCGTGCGGCGATCCAGGCAGGTCCGTCGGATCCCTGGGTGCGGCGGGCGAGCTCGTCGAGGGTCACGCGGGCCACACCGCGATCGTAGGCCTCGATCAGGGTGATCACGCGCCCCTCTACGCGCTCGACGACGGCCACATGGGATACTTCGGGCACGCCCTTGCGTCGGGTGGCGCGGTGAATGGCCCGGCACAGATCCCCGCAGTTCAGTTTCTGGAAGACCAGATCCCCTGGCCGGAGCCGTCCCGGATCCGTGGTGGGAACGGTGGTGCGGGAACACGATAGTGAGGTGAGAATCCAGAAGATGTTCATGACAAGGAGGATTTTCCGCATGATGAAGAGTCCGTTCCAGAAGCAGGAAGTTACAGGTTTTTGTGCGCGAGGGCAAGAGCGGGCTGGCATATTTCGGTCTCTTCCCCGGGGAAAAACAGCTTTGCTTCCCGCACGGTCCTTGGTACAGATCCTGAACCGGATCCGGACCTTGGCGGCCTGCACCATCGCCCCGCGGAGACGGAACCAGGAGGCCCAGGGAAAAATGCGAACCCCATCACTGTTGTTCTTTTCCATGTTGTTGTTGTTTCAGTTCAGTTGCAACGGCTCCGCGGTTCGGGAGTATTCCACCGGCCTCAAGCTCCTGAACCAGCCCGATGGCGCCAGACAGGCGGAGCGTCATTTCCTGCGCGCGGCAAAGGACGGTCATGCCGGTGCCCAGATGCAACTGGGCCTGATCCTGACGCGCCCGGAACGGTCCCCGGCGGACCGCAGACGCGGTGTGGACTGGCTTACACGCTCCTCCAACCGGAAGGACGCCCGGGCCCAGTACGCCCTGGCGATGATCCTGCTGGGCAAGGAGGCCGAATTCCGGGATCCGCCCGCGGGCATGGCCTGGCTGCACCAGTCGGCGGCCTCGGAGTATCCGCCTGCGATGTGCGAGCTGGGCAGGCGATATGAATCCGGAGAGAACCTTCAGGCGGATCCCCTCGAGGGCGTACGCTGGTACAAGCGCGCGGCCGAGGCGCAGGCCCCCTGCGGCATGCTCGCCATGGGCATGGCGCTGGAGCGTGGAGTGGGCGTTCCGATCAATGAGGCCGACGCGCTCCTCTGGTATCGCCGGGCAGCCGAGATGAAGGTCCCGGAGGCGCCTTGGCGGATCGGCAACCTCTACCTGCGTGGTCAGGAGACCAAGCACGATGCCAGGGAGGCTGCCAGCTGGTTCGAACAGGGATACGCCCTGGGTGACCTGCGGTCGGGCGCCGCGCTGGGGTTGCTGCTCCTCGAGGGCGCCGAGGGCCTCGAGGCCAAGCCGTCCAAGGCCATGATGCTGTTCCAGAAGGCACCTGAAGAAGCCGAGACCCTGCTGGGGCTGGGACATGCCCACCGGCTGGGGATCATCGTGCCCAGGGACGAGGTCAAGGCCCTGGATTTGTACAAGAAGGCCGCTGCGAAGGGCCTGCCCCAGGCCTATCTCCAGCTGGCGATGTTCTATTCCGCCGGGAAGGGGACCGACGCCGATCCCGTCAAGGCGTTTGAATGGTATCTGAAAGCCGCCGAGGCTGGCATCCTGTACGCCAAGAAGCAGGTGGGCCTGTTCTATGCGCTGGGCAAGGGCGTGGCGCGCGATCCCGAGAAGGCGGCGCGGTGGATGTATGACGCGGCCATGGCAGGCCAGCTCCATGCGCAGTTCTGGATGGGCGTGTTCCATGAACAGGGCATGGGGGTGAGCGCGGACGATCGGGAGGCCGTCAAGTGGTACTACAAGGCGGCCGCCCGGAACTATGCGCCCGCGCAGACCGCTCTCGGTTACATGTATGAACGGGGTCGCGGCGTTCCGGCCAGCATCAAGCAGGCCTTCGAGTGGTACACCAAGGCGGCCGATCAGAAGGATGTGGATGCCTTTCACGCCCTCGGGTATCTGTACTTTCATGGCCACGGCGTGGAAAAGGACTATGCCAGGGCGTTTTCGTTCTTCCAGAAGGCTGCAGCCGAAGGACACGCCGGTGCGCAGAGCAACCTGGGCTTCATGATCGAGCAGGGGCTGTCGGTCACCG
>PHBF01000075.1 GCA_002841905.1 Deltaproteobacteria bacterium HGW-Deltaproteobacteria-17 | reverse complement strand
TGTCCGGAGCGCCGGCCAACCTCGGCGTGTACACGGCGTTCCTGAAGCCGTTCGAGGGCCGCATCATGGCCATGCGCCTCGATCACGGCGGCCACCTGACCCACGGCAGCCCCGTGTCGGTCACCGGCCAGTGGTTCGAGATCCAGCACTACGGCTGCAACGAGCACGACGTGCTCGACTACGACGAGATCCGCCGGATGGCCATCGAGTTCAAGCCCAACGTGCTCGTCTGCGGCTACACCGCCTATCCGCGCACCATCGACTTCGCCAGGTTCGGCGCGATCGCCCGCGAGGTCGGCGCGATCAGCCTCGCCGACGTCTCCCACATCGCGGGCCTGATCGCCGGCGGCGCCCATCCGAGCCCGTTCCCGCACATCGACATCGTGTCGTTCACCACGCACAAGACCCTGCGCGGCCCCCGCGGCGCGATCATCCTCAGCCAGAAGCCCGAGCACGCCGAGGCCATCGACAAGGCCGTGTTCCCGGGGCTGCAGGGTGGACCGCACTTCGCGACGATCGCCTCCCTGGCCGTGGCGCTGCACGAGGCCGAGTCCGAGGGCTTCCGCAACTACGCCGCCCAGGTCGTACGGAACGCCCAGGCGCTGGCTGCCCACCTGATGGAGAAGGGCTACCACGTGTCCTCCGGCGGAACCGACAACCACCTGCTGCTCGTGGACGTGCGCAAGTCCGCCAGCCTGCCCGGCAAGCGCGTCGCGGAGCTCCTCGAGGACATCGGCATCGTGCTCAACTTCAACACCGTGCCCAACGCGTCGGACCGCCAGAAGCCGCTGTTCCCCGATGGCATCCGGATGGGCACGCCGTGCCTGACCACGCGGGGCATGAAGGAGAACCACATGGCCGCGGTCGCCGATTTCATCCACCTGGCCATCTCGAACATGAAGACCGGCAAGATCGAGAAGGACGAAACCCCCTGGAAGGATCCCGCCGTGACCGAGAAGCTCGCCGCGGACATCCGCGCCTTCGCGCTCTCCTTCCCGACGTTCACGTGGTGACATCATGAAGAAACGAGCACTCATCATCGTCATGGACAGCGTCGGCGTCGGGGCGGCCCATGACGCGGCCGATTACGGGGACCTGGGCGCGGACACCCTGGGGCACATCGCCGAGACCTTCGCCGAGTACCAGATGCCGTTCTCGCTCCCGACCCTGGCCGCCTGGGGCCTGGCCAACATCCATCCGCTGCCGCAGCACGCGCCGGTGGACGCGCCCCGCGCCTATTGGGGCGCCATGCGCCCGGCCGCCAAGGGCAAGGACACGACCGTCGGACACTGGGAGATGGCGGGCCTGATCCTGACCGAGGCCTTCGCCACGTACCCCGACGGCTTTCCGCCGGAGTTCATCGACCAGCTCGAGAAGCTCACCGGCCGCACCTTCATCGGCAACAAGGCGGCCTCAGGCACCGCGATCATCGACGAGCTGGGCGTGGAACACCTGGACACCGGCTCGATCATCCTCTACACCAGCGCCGACAGCGTGCTCCAGCTCGCCGCCCACGAGGACGTCGTGCCCATCGAGGAGCAGTACCGTGTCTGCAGGCTCGCCCGGCAGTTGTGCGACCGCCACCGCATCGGCCGCGTCATCGCCCGCCCCTTCGTGGGCACCCCGGGATCGTTCTCGCGCACCTCGCGGCGCAAGGACTTCTCGATGGATCCGTCCCAGCCCACGATCCTCAACGCCATCGTCGCGGCGGGCCTCCCTGTCGTGGGGGTGGGCAAGATCTACGACATCTTCAACGGCAGCGGCATCTCCCAGAGCCACAAGACCGAGAACAATGCCGAGGGCATGCACAGGACCCTCGAACTGTGGGACTCTTTCGAGGAGGGCCTGCTGTTCGTCAACCTCGTCGACTTCGACATGCTCTACGGCCACCGCAACAACTGGCGCGGCTACGGAGAAGCCCTCATGGAGTTCGACGCCTTCCTGCCGCGGCTCGAGGCCCTCGTGAGGCCCGGCGACCTGGTCATGATCACGGCCGACCACGGCAACGATCCCACGTTCCCGGGTACCGACCACTGCCGTGAGAACGTCCCAGTTCTGGCGCTGCGCGAAGACGCGAGCGCGGCGCTGCGCTCGCCCGAGCCCGGCCTGCCTTTGGGCGAGCGCCGCACGTTCGCCGATCTCGCCGCCACCCTCGGGGCCCACCTGGGCGTGCCCTGGGACGGCCCCGGCGTCCCCTTCTTCCAGTAGTCCAATCAACGTACGGAACCAGCTGGTTCAGCGGATCTGGCTGTCGGTGTTGGTGCCGAAGTTGACGGCGTTGCCGTGGTTGAGGTCGATGTTGAGGCCCATGGGGAAGAAACCGTTGAAGTTGTAGTAGCGGGAGAAGGTGCCGAAATACTGCAGCCAGGAGCTGGCCTCGCCGTGATCGCGGATCATGCGGGCCAGGTCGAAGGACACGCCCACGTACAGGTTGCGGGTCTCGTAGGCGTCGGTGCCCAGGCTCTCCTTGGAGCAGCCGTCGTTGACCTCATAGCAGCGCGTGAAGTAGCCGAGATCCAGGCGGAGGTAGCGCAGCGGGTTGCGGCGCGCAAGCCCCAGCCCGCCCAGACGCAGGGACAGGGTGATCAACTGTCCGGAATAGTCCGTGGCGAAGTCGAACTTGTTGGGGTTGGCCGGGCTCATGAAGCCGGGAGAGTAGAGGACGTGCACCGAGAAGTCGAACAGGTCGTCCACCCCCGGCCACAGTTCCTGCGCCAGGGCCAGGGCCACGCCCACGGTGTTGGCGATCAGATCCGTGTAGGAGAACCCGTAGACCGAGGCGAACCCGTCGCCGATCTCGACGGCGACCGAGCCGAACCAACTGAGCCCGGCGCCGAAGAAGGCGGCCTTGCGGTGATCCCCGGGGTACACGGCGTCGAAGTAGGTCGTGAACAGCCGGGAGCCCATGTAGAAGCTCCAGGCATGCCCCATCTTGTCCGCACCGCCGTGGGTGTTGTGCCGCTGGAACCAGCCGTCGGAGCCGGCCTTGAAGTGGGTGGTGTCGCCCCACTCCCACATCTGCATGCCCAGCAGCGTCGCCAGGGCCGGGATGAAGGCGTAGGCCCCGATGGTGGCCGCGGTCGGGTTGCGGGCCAGGAGGCCGGGGCGCCCGGCGGGGACCGGCGGGTCATCGGCGCCGGGCCGCGCGGCCTCCGTGGTTGGTGGTGTCTCAGTGGCCGCGGGGGGCGGCAGCTGGGAGAACTGCAATTGGAGGATCAGCAGGAGGATGTGCATGGGATGCAGGACCTATTCCACGTCCAGCGCGTACACGAAGGAGGACTTGGGGTGACGCAGCCAGCGCTCGGCGATGAGCGCAAACGGGATCTTGCCCTCGTCGACATAGTCCTTCACGAGCTTCTCGCCGCCGGCCTTGTCTCCGGTGGCCTTGATCCGGGCTGAAACCGTCATGAGCTTCTCGATCGCGGCCGGGAACTTGTCGAGGTGGAGCACGAAGGCGCCCTTGTCGGTGCCGTTGGCGGCCATGGCGTCGGCCTTCCACTCGATGGCGCCCTCGTCCATCAGGTAGCCGACGTGGATCGCGGCCAGGTGGCTGTAGGGCTTGGGGTTCTTCGACTCGGTGTACATGCCGCGGGAGATGTGACCCATGCTCCAGACGATCGCGTCGAGCAGGGCGGCCCTGGCCTCGTCGGCCGACAGCAGGTTCTTCGTGACGAGGAAGTTGATGAAGTACAGCGCGCCGGTCTGGGCCTTGAGCTCCTCGAGGGTGGTCGAGAGCGCTCCGCCGAAGACCTCGTCGTCCTTCTTGCCGTTGACCTTGTACTCATGGGAGGGCCCGAGGTTGTGGGTGGCCTCGTGCAGGATCGTGCCGAGCATGCCGGGCAGGCTCTTGTCGGTGAGCGCGGCCAGGCTCTCCTTGGTGAACAGGCTCTGGGCCTGGGAGGCGCGGATGGCCATGCTGTCGGGGTCGGTGTAGAGGTTGGCCATGACGATGGTGCGGCCGCGGCCCTCGTTGGCCACGGGCCCCCAGTTGGGCAGGCTCTGTCCGATCGTCGCGCCCATGCCGTCACGGTCGTCGCCGGCGTTGAGCACGATGTCGATGAAGTCGGGCATCGCGAAGTTCACGGTGCGGGCCTTGTAGGGCGCTCCGGCGAGGCGGGCGAGCTCGTTCTCCATGTCCTGCCGGACGGGGTTGAGCTTGTCCTGCCACACGGCGAAGTCGGGGTTGATGCGAGAGAACGTCAGGTGGAAGCCGGCCTTGAGGTTGCAGGGCTCCCAGTACGTCTCGTCGGGGGCCACGCGCACGTACCACTTCGAGTTGCGGCCGTTCATGGCGGCCCACTTCTCGTCGGCGGGCTCCCACTGATTGCTGGTGAAGGCCCCGGCGGCGGCGCCCAGGTAGGCGATCAGGGCGGCCTCCTCCTTCGGATCCAGGGCGGCGGCGGCGGCCTTCAGTTCGGTCGAGATCGCCGTCATCTCGTCGGTGTAGGCCTGGGTGTAGGGCACGGCCACGAGCTGGTCCTTCTCAGAGCGCACCACGGTGAAGGGGGCGCGGAGCTTCGCGTCGGCGTGCTTCTCGATGACGCCGCAGAAGGCGTCGTCCTTCTGCAGTTCGGCGGGGTAGACATCCACGGGCACCTTGTCGATCCCGGGGATGGCCCGGCAGGCAGGATTCTTCTCGGTCTTGGGGCCCTCGCAGGACACGGAGCGGTTGCGGGCGAAGACCCGGCGCGAGGCCGTGTCGGTCTCCGGGATCTTCGCGTAAAGGCCGGTCAGGCCCTTCTGACGCTCGTACAGTTGATCGATGAGGGCGGCGACCTTCTGCATGTGCTCGACGAACTTCTTCTCGCCGTCGCCCAGCTTCAACTTGTTGTACACCAGGGTCGGGCGGCCCTGGTCGAGCTCCTCCCACATCAGTTTGATGCGGGTGGTCTCGGCCTCGTCCTTGCCCGCGGGCGGGGCCGGCGCGGCCTTGACGATGTCCTCGTAGGCGTCGGTGAAGGCCTGGGTGAACACGCCATCCTCGGCATAGACCGGGGCCGCGTCATAGAACAGCAGCGAGACGACTTCGGAGGGATCGACGGTCTTGTTGGCGTTGGCGTCGGCGACCCAGAACAGGGGCAGGTTCAGGCGCGCGGCCACGAGGTTGAACGTGGCGCGCTCCACGCGGTCGAAGGTGGGCGTCGATGGTCCGGCGGGCTTGTCGGCGGGCTTCGCGGCCGGGTCCGTCGGTACGGCGGGCTTCTCCCCGGGTTTGGTCGTCGTCTCCGCGCCAGGCTTCACCTGTGGGGCGGGCTGCTCCTGGGCCTTCTTCTGGCCGCACGCCGCCGTCGTCGCCATCAGACCCGCCAGTAACCAATGTTTCCAGTGTTTCATGAGCATACCTTCGTTTCCTTTCGCGCCGGGCCGGACCGGTCCGTGCAGGGCGAGTCTATTCAATCCCCCCGCATTTTCAACCAAGGAAATCGACCGGCCCGTCCGGAGTCGTGAACCAGGTCACAACGCAAGCCCCGGGGGAGCCTCCCCAGGGTCTCTTCGGACAGGTCCGCGCCCAGTTCGGACAGGCTCCGGCGGCAGAGTCGGCCCGTGTCGAGCCGACGGCGGGAGATCCGGACCGCCGCGGCGCGACCCACAAGAAGCCGCCAGTCGGCGTCGTCGAGGGTGTTGGCGTCCACGGGCAGGCCCAGGGAGAGGCGCTCCAGGGCCGTGAGCGGTCGTCCTGTGTCGCAGGTGAGCACCCCCCCAATGGAGATGCGCCAATGGTCGGGACCGCATCGGGACAGGGCGTCCTCGGGCCGCCTCAGGTACCGGACCAGGGGAAAGATCAGGATCAGGGGCAGGGTGATCAGCAGGTCGGTGAGGGTGCGTCGCATGACTTCATTATCGGGATCCGCCGCCGTCGGTTGCGCCTTTGGCGCGACTATGTTAAGGATGCGCTTCGCCGGGAGGGGCTTTTCGCGGAATGCGCTGGCTGGGTTTAGACGTAGGACAAAAAAGAATCGGCATCGCCATCTCGGACGAGGCGGAGATGTTCGCCTTCCCCCTGACCGTCATCCAGCGCACCTCCCTGGCCGCCGACGTGAAGGCCGTGCTGGCCCTGATCGCCGAGCACGGCGTCGGGGGCGTGGTGTGCGGTGAACCCCTGGAGATGTCCGGAAAGGTCGGCGCCGCGGTCCTGCGCACCCGGGTCTTCACCGACGCCCTGCGGCAGCAGTACGGAGGGGAATTGATCTTCGTGGACGAGCGTTTCTCCACCGTCGAGGCGGAGCGGGTTCTGCTGTCGGCCGACACCTCCCGGGCGCGACGCAAACAGGTGGTGGACAAGGTGGCCGCCTCCGTGATCCTGCAGCAGCACCTGGAGCGGAAAAAGGCATGATTTCAAAAAAGAACATCGCCCTGATCGTGACCGGACTGACCCTCCTGGTGGCCGTGGCGGGCCTGTTCACGGCCTGGCGCTGGTTCGCCGCCTATCCGCACAAGCGCCTCTCCGACAGCACCGAGATCGTCGAGATCGAGGTCCCCCGGGGGGCGGCCTTCTCGGAGGTGGTCCGTTTATTGTATAAAAATAAATTGATTGAAAAGCCTACGCTGTTTCGGCTCTACACCATGTGGGAGCACGGATCCATCACCGTTCAGCAGGGCTCCTACCAGTTCCGCCGGGATGACACGCCCGCGCAGATCATCACCAAACTGAAGGCCGGCCCGAAGTTGTTCCTGGTTTCGGTCACCATCCCCGAGGGCAAGCACCACCTCGAGGTCGCCAAGCTGCTGGCCGACGCCGGCGTCGCCCCCGAGGCCGAGTTGATCGCGGGCATGAAGAACGAACAGTGGCTGCGGGAGCTTGACATCAAGGCGCCGGACATGGAGGGATACCTGTTCCCGGAGACCTATCGCTTCCGGAAGAACACACCGGTGAAGAAGGCGCTGTTCACGCTGGTGGGGCAGCACAAGAAGGTGTGGTCCCAGTTGATCCGCACCCATCAGACGGGCCTGCGGCGCCTGCAGGGCAAATTCAACTTCAACTCGCACCAGATCGTCATCATGGCCAGCCTCGTCGAAAAGGAGACCGGTGTCTCCTCCGAGCGGCCGCTCATCGCCGGCGTCTTCTTCAACCGGCTCTCCTTGCCGGGCTTCCCCAGCCGCCTGTTGCAGACCGATCCCACCATCATTTATGGCTGCACCGTGGCCGAGCCCCGGAGCGCGGCCTGCCGGGAGTTCACCGGCCGGATCCGGCGGATCCACCTGCTGGACAAGGACAACCTGTACAGCACCTACACCCATCCCGGGTTGCCGCCCGGGCCGATCTGCAACCCCGGTCGGGCGTCCCTGACCGCGGTGTTCGCGCCCTCGGACACGAAATATTTGTTCTTTGTGGCCAAGACCCCCGGCGGCGAGCACCAGTTCTCGGCGACGATGGAAGAGCACCAGAAGGCCGTCGACAAGTACATCCTCAAGAAAGGCAACGACTGATGAGCGAAAACACCCCCCCGAGCAACCCCGCGAACAAGAACCTGCCGTTTCCCCTGCGCATCCCGCCCGAGGTCGCCGGCGGCCGGTACGCCAACGTGTTCATCATCAACCACACCGACAACGAGTTCATCCTCGACTTCGGGCTGCAGGCTCCGGGGCTCGAGGAGGTGACGGTCTTCAACCGCGTGATCATGACCCCGGCGCTGGTCGAGCGCTACCTGGGCGTGCTCACCGAGAGCTACCGCAAATACCAGAGCAACCTGGCCGCGGCCGCCGCCAAGAAGCCCGCCGGTCCCGCCAACTGATCCGCCGCTCCCGGCTACCGCTCCCGGCTGCCGCTCCCGGCTGCCGCTCCCGGCTTCCGCTCCCGGCTACCGCTCCCGGCTTCCGCCCTGCGGGCGTTTCGTCACCCCACTTTTTGACGTGAAAAATGACGCACGCGGGAAGTTGTGCTAGCCTACCCTGGTTTCCCGCCACCCGGGAAAGGGGATCCTGTGCGTAGATGACCTCGATTTGGCTGATAATCGCCCTTTTGCAGACCCAGACGGCGCCCAACTCGGCGGAGAAGTGGCGCCAGAACTGGTTGAAGATCAGCGAGAACACCAACTCCCGGGGCCGGCTCTCGCCGACCTGGCACGGCCAGACGCGCCCGGAGGCCTCGACCAGCGAGGAGCCCGTCGCGGCGCCCGCAGGAAAACCGGAGCCCAAGCCTGCGACCAAGCCCGGAGAAAAACCCCTTCCTGCGGCCGAGCGGCGTCCGATCGTGACCGGCACCGCCCAGCCCGTGGGGCCGCGTCCCCCTGGAGCCGGGAAGCCCCGTCCGGCGTCGGCGGTGAACTTCGAGAGCCAGACCGCCGAGCAGTTGATCAAGTCCGTCGGCTGGGCCACCGACGTCAAGGGGCAGTTCACCGCAGCCGACGATCTCGACGGCCAGGTCTGCCTCAACACGCTCACGCGGCTGAAGGTCCCCTGGAAGCCCGGGCGATCCAGGCGCGGCCTCTCCAACCCGGTCGAGCTCACCACGCACATGCTCAACGGCGTGTATTACCACTGGTACTGGGGCAATGATCCCGACATGCTGCTGGATTGCCGCATGGTGCTGGCGCTGTACATCGCGGCGCCGGTGTTCCGCAAGCACGGCTTCGACGAGGTGCTGTACACCAGCTCCTACCGTTACTCGCGCATCTCGGGCACGCGCCGGCTCTCGCGCCACGCCGCCGGCATGGCCCTCGACGTCAAGGCCTTGCGCGGCCCCAACGGCCTGGTGGTGGTCGTGGAGCGCGACTGGCACCGGTACAAGGGCACCGTCGAGGACTGCGTGGGCCCCCTGCCGCAGGGCCCCGCGCGCAAGATGCGCGAGCTGGTCTGCGAGTTCGAGACCCTGCCGCTGTTCGGCGGGATCCTGACGCCGGACTACGACTACGACCACCGCAATCACTTCCACATCGGCGGCGTGCTGGCCGGGGAGAAGTGGACGCGGCACCGCGCGGCCGGCCGGCCCCTGCGCCGCAAGGGCTCCGCAGGTTACCGATATGTACCGACGCTGAAGTATCCCCTGCCCAAGCGTCCGGCTTCGCTGCCGCCCTGGCCGGCAGGCGTGGACCCGCAGGCGCCGATGCCCAACAAGGGGACGCTGCCCAGGTCCGACGAGGCCGAGATCGAGGTGACGTCCCCGGAGCCGGTCAAGCCGGACGCGATCAAGCCCGAACCCGTCAAGCCCGACGACAACACCGAGGACTCCCCGCCGCCCGACGAGAAGCCGGATCCGTCCAAGCCGTCCGAGGAGCTCGAGGGACCGCCAGAGGAGTCCCCCGCCTCGCCGGAAAAGCCCGTGGAGGCTCCCGCCGTCAAGCC
>PHBF01000074.1 GCA_002841905.1 Deltaproteobacteria bacterium HGW-Deltaproteobacteria-17 | reverse complement strand
GGCGCCATGCACAGCCTCAGCGCCGAGTTCGCGCGCCCCGAGTTCGGCTCCCAGAACGTCTTCGATCGCTACCGCGCGTTCTCCCGCATCTACTTCCCGCTCTTCAATCCGTTCATCTTCAAGATGAACGCCGAGATCGGCCTGATCCGCTCCTCCGAGGCCTCCGGGGTGCCGATCTTCGAGCGCTTCTTCCTCGGCGGCATCAACACCGTGCGTGGTTTCCGTCCGTATTCCCTCGGTCCGAAGATCCAGATCCCGGTGTCGCCGGATCCCAACGCGGCGCTGTTCTCGTTCCGCAAGGGCGGCGACAAGAGCCTGGTGTTCAACTGGGAGCTGGAGTTCGACATCCTCAAGGAGATGATGATCAAGGGCGTGCTCTTCGTGGACGCGGGCAACGCCTACGACGACGACGAAAACTACTCCATCGGCAAGCTGCGCTCCTCCTGGGGGTTCGGCATCCGCTGGTACACCTTCCTGGGCACCCTGCGCTTCGAATGGGGCCTTCCGTTCTCCCCCCTTCCGGGTGAGGACAAGATCGTGTTCGAGTTCAACATCGGAGGTTCGTTCTGATGCGCGGCTTCATGATCCCCCTCATGGCCCTCCTGGTGTCGGCCTGTGCCTCTTCGGGGCCACGCGTGGGCGTGATCCAGGTCAAGGTCGTGATGGACGAGAGCCCCTGGGCCCTTGGGCAGGTGGAAGCCCTGAAGAAGGAAATCTCCTCCCGTGAGAAGATCCTGGACGAGAAGTGCGTCGAGCCCCTGAAGAAGGTCGAGGCCCGCCTGCAGGAGCTCCTGGACCGCCCCGACGCCGATGAGGAGAAGAGCTCCGTGATCATGACCAAGCGGCAGATGTACGATGGCTGCGTGGTCATGCGCTCCCAGATGCAGGACGAGATTTCCCGCATCCGGGACAAGTTCATCTCGGACCTGATGACGAAGATAAGCGATGGCGCCGGCATCGTCGCCAAACGGCGCAAGCTCGACCTCGTGCTGCTCCACCAGCAGCAGGGGCCGGTGGTGTGGTCCGGCCCCCGCGTCGACATAACTGGCGAAGTAAAAAAATTAATGGACACCGAGCCCTAGAATATTTTCGTGGGTCAGCTGTCTGTTGGAACAGTGCCTGACAGGCACGACAGGTTGTTTAAAGGTTATCTCAAGGAGTGTGTATGATGAAACGTCTGTTATCCCTTTCCCTGTTCGTCGGTTGCATGGTGTTCGCGCAGCTCGCCTCCGCCCAGACCATCGCATGGTTCAACCCCGCCAAGGTGCTGAACAACTCGAAGGAAGGCAAGAAGGTCCTGGCCAAGCAGAAGGCCCTTCAGGACCAGTTCGAGGCCGAACGCAAGAAGGCCGAGAAACCCCTGGAAGCGGAGAAGGATGCCATCGAGACCGAGTGGAAGAACCTGCAATCCAATGCCAACGTGCTCAACGAAAAGGAGAAGGCCCGCCGCTTCGAGGCCATCAAGACCAAGTACGACGCATGGATGGAGAAGGTGAAGAAAGGCCAGGCCGACCTGGTGAAACGTCAGCAGGACATGGCCAAGGAGTTCCAGAACGTGGCCGAACCGTTCTCCAAGAAGCTCAAGGTGGTCGCCGAGAACCTGGCCAAGTCCAAGGGCTATGCCTTCATCATCGCCCACGACCCCACCAATCCGCAGGTCCTGCTGTTCGCCAAGCCCGAGATGGAAATCACCACCGCGCTGATCGCCGCCCTTGACGCGGGCCGGTAGACCTTCGTGAAGCGCCAGGGCGTCCGGGCGCTGGTCCTGCTGCTAGCCGGGCTCGCCTGCCTCTCCTGCAAATCCCAAAAGCGCGGGCCCCAGCCCGTGGTTCCCCGGCAGACCGAGGTCGCCGAGCCGGTGCACCTGGTGCTCCCCGAGGACCCCGCCAGGGAGGTCGAGGACAAGGACCCGGTGCTCGAGGAGAAGGAGCCCAACGATTATCACACGTGGGCTCTGTTGCTCCCCCCGGGGACCTCCGGACGGGGATACATCAACGAGCCGCGCATGCGCACCGAGCAACTGGGACCGGATCGGGACTACTACCGGTTCGAGGTCCCCGGGGATCGTCCCCACATCCTGTGGGCCAAACTGACGGGGGTGCCCAAGATCAACCTGTATCTCTCGATCCACGACCAGAAGAACGAGAAGATTTACATGCAGGACGCCAATGAGGACGGCGGGGACGAGATCATCGTCAACCTCACCATGGCCCCGGGGACGTACTATTTCCAGGTGGGCGAGCGATGGCTCTCCTCGACCTTCGGCCACGATCTGAAGAACCCCTACAAGCTCTCCTGGAGGCTCGCCGAGCCCTCGCCAGGAGAAGAGATCGAGCCCAACGACAACCGTGCCTCCGCCAGCAGCCTTCAGGCCGGACAGGGCGTCAAGGGCTACATCCACTCCGCCCGAGATACGGACTTCTTCAAGCTCAACTTCGGGGCACGCATGCTGCGCCTGGACTTCCGCCCGATCCCGAATGTGCCGCTCTCGATCGGCTTCTGGGATGCCCAGGGCAAGGAGCCCTTGCGCCGGATGGTCGTGCAACCCAAGGACGGCCTGGTGTTGCGCCGCTTCTCGCCGCAGTCGCTGGGCGCCGAATACCTGTCGGTCTCGGGCGCCGGAGGTGCCTACAACCTGACCGGTCAGTATGAGGTCCTCGTCTCGTTTGAGAGCACCGGGGATCAGTTCGAGACGGAGCCCAATGACCAGCTCGCACGCGCCAACCCGCTGACGGGCCTGTCGGGGGCCATCAGCGGCGCCATCTCCCACGCCGCGGACAGGGATTTCTACTCCATGACCTTCACGCGCGACATGTCGGTCTCGTTGTCCCTGCTCGCGCCGGCCCAGCTGCCGCAGATCCGGTATTGCCTGATGCCTGTCAACCGCTGTGTCACCACCTGGTCGGAGACCATGGAGATTCACCATCAAGTCGTGGCCAAGGGGAAGTACTGGATCGAGATCGACGGCGGGAAATCCTATCATCCGGACGCAGCCTACACGCTGCGCTGGAGCTTCGAGGTGGCGTCCGACACCGATGAGCGCGAGCCCAACAACAAGGTGGGGCAGGCCGGAAGGATCACGCCCGGAACCCAGATCCGCGGTTTTCTGCTGCCTGCCGCCGACGTCGATTACTACGCCTTCTCCCTTGGCGGGACGGCGGCCAACCCCCCTGTGGTCCAGGTGGAGTTGTCCGGGGGCGAGGCCATCGATCCGTCCCTGGCGATCATCGACTCCTATGGCAACGTCACGGTGGAGGACGCCCGGGGCATCTACAGCGGCGTCCGTCGCGTCAGGACCGCGCTGCACCCGAACCACGTCTACTACATCCGCGTGAAGGAGAAGTCCGGCAACGCCGGCAGCCCGAAGATCCCCTACCTGCTGCGCATGACCCACGTCAACGCGAGTCCGGCGAAGTCCTACAACTGATCGCATGGTGCCTGGAACGCAGGCGGGCCCGACACGCGGGCGTGACCATGGAAGGCCTGATGAAAATGCTTGGCTTTCCCCGGCCGGATCGGTACATTCCCCCCGTCACCCCCCCCTTTTTCGTCACAGGAGGCATCCATGACGCGCGAACTGGTCACCGTAGTCCCGGAACAATCCAAGCGCCGCGACGAGCTCAAGGAGTTCATCCTCAAGCACCCGTATCTGCGGTTCGTCTCCCTGGTCGGCATCGACCTGCTGGGCAACGACACCGACGAGCGCATCCCGATCGAGCACTTCCTCAAGAACCTCGAGGACATCTTCGCCGGCGGGGTGCAGACCGACGGCTCCTCGGTCAACCTGCCGGGCATCGCGGAGCTCAACGACGCGAAGGTCGACTTCATCATCGATTTCGATCGACGCTGGGTCGTGGATTACAATCACGAGCTCCAGGATGAGAACGGGCTCCCCACGGGCACGATCCGCATCCCTGTGTTCTTCCGGCATCATGATCATTTCTACTGCTCGCGGTCGGTGCTGCAGGACACGCTCGAGCACGTCAGGCGCGAGCTGCGCCCGCTGCTGGCCGCCGATTCCCATTTCCTGGCGGCCCATGGAATCCAGGACGCGGACATCGCCGATGTCTATTTCACCCTGGGGACCGAACTGGAGTTCTGGGTCTCGTCCCCGGCCCAGCACGTCTCGCAGCATGAGCTGCGCGTCACCCAGGCCCTCAAGGAGTCCTACTGGAAGCGCACGCGCGGGGCCATCCGCACGTGCCTGGAGGAGTCGCTGATCCAGTTGCAGCGCTACGGCCTGGAGCCGGAGATGGGGCACAAGGAGGTCGGCGGCGTCCACGGCAAGATTTCGGAGCATGGAAGGCTCCTCGACGTCATGGAGCAGCTCGAGGTCGACTGGCGCTTCTCGGATCCGGTGCAGGCCGCCGACAACGACATCCTGGCGCGGTTCATCATCAAGGACGTGTTCATGCGCCATGGCCTGTCGGTCACCTTCGTGGCCAAGCCCGTGGAGGGCATCGCCGGCAGCGGCAAGCACATGCACGTCGGGATGGGGCTGCTGCTCCGCGACGGCCGCCGCGTGAACCTGTTCGATCCCAACGATCCCGGTCTGCACCTGTCCAACTTCGGTTTTGGCGCGATCATGGGCCTGCTGCGGCACTGGGAGGTCGTCAACCCCTTCGTCTCCCACTCGAACTCCGCGCTGCGCCGGCTTCAGCCGGGCTTCGAGGCGCCGGTGTCGATCGTGACCTCCCTGGGCGTCGATCCACGGAGTCCTTCCCGCAACCGCACGGTGCTCGCCGGCCTGGTGCGTGGCGACAGCCCCTTGTCGATCCGCTTCGAGGTGCGTGCGCCGAACCCGCACACCAACTCGTATCTGGCCTGCGCGGCGTTCTACCTCGCCATGCTCGACGGGATCCGTTACGCGGCAGGGCGCACGCCGGCCGAGCTGCTCGCGGAGTTGTCCAAGAAGCCGGGCCAGCCTGCGACCTACCTGGCCCGCGACCGGGAATACCTCTCCGAGGAGGACATCTTCGAGCATTACACCGAGGCAGAGCGCGCGGCGCGTTTCGGGAAAAGCCCGGACACCGTGTGGGAGATCCTGACGCACATCGCGGAGATGCCCGAACTGTACCGCGGGACGCCCATGAGCGAGGCCGTGGTCCGCTCCTTCCACATCTCGGCCCTCAACAAGTGGCGCATCGACACCTGTGCCAAGGAGTTCGGAACCCTGCGGCGGGAGTTCGGCGAGCTGCGCCGTCTGCAGGCCGGAGAGAACGCCCTCGACGAGAAGCGCTGGAGCGAGTTCGAGCGCCTGCGCGCCGAGCTGCTGCGTGACGACGAGGAGTTCGACTGCGAGATGACCCGCCTGGTGTCCCTGTTCGACACGAAACGGTACGCCGAGGCCTCCGCAGGCCTGATCGCGTTCCGCCGCCGCGTGGCCGCCGCCCGTGAGGCGTACCGGGTGTACGCGGCGAATCTGCTGTAGGGGGAAGACGACGAGACTGCGGAGAAGACGAAGGACAAGATAATATGGGGATCACCACGGAACACACTGAACACACTGAAATTGGAAGAGACATTTCCTCCTGAAACGCACTCCCCATCCGTGTGTTCCGTGTGTTCCGTGGTAAAAAATCTTCTTCTCTTCACTCTTTTCATTTCCCTCGGTCTTTTCCGCAGTCTCTTTCCAGACCCTTCTCGGCGGTCTCTTCCTGTGGCCGTGCTCGTCGGACAATGACCGCATTTTTCGCGTTGACAAATAGAATCGGTTGTGGAACGAATTCCGCGTCCCATTGACGGAGTGACGTTTCAACCCCAACCTTATTGAAGGAGCCGAACCATGAGAAAGTATCCCGCGGGCGCAGGCGCCCAACACCGCACCCTGTATGGCATCGCACTGATCGCCGGACTCGAACAGTTCGAGGCCACGCGCCCCCTGGCGGCGGGCTTCCGGACACTCAACGACGCGCTGATCACCCTGCTGCTGGAGAAGGCGCCGCTGCTGACGGCGCAGACGGTCGCGCGCGCCGGGGTCCGCGTGGGCGACTATCAGTTCGACCGCGTGGTGCGTCAGATCGACCGGGCCTGCCAGCTGGCCGACGGCGGCGCGCGGGGGCCCGTGTTCCGGGCGGTGTTCCCCGACCACGTCGGCTGCGTGGTCGCTCCCACGGGGGCAGGGCAGGTGACGGCCGGGGACGCCTTCGTGCGGCGGCTCGAGGCCTCGGGCGTCGAGGGCGTGGCGGCCATCCGGGAGGCGTGGCTGCCCGAGTTGAAGACGCGCCTGGCGGACCTCAAGGCGGCCGTGGCGGCGCGGGACGAGGCCGGCGTGAAGCTGGCGGGCTACCGGGCGCGGGAGGAGGCGCTGTGCGAGGACCACGAGCTGGCGCTGGAGCGCGTGATGGGCCAGGTGCGGGCGCTGTATCCGCGGCAGCGGGATTTGTGGAACGCGATCTTCCCCCCCGCCGAGCGGAATCGCGAGACCCCGGAGGCCGACGACGACCCCGCGCCGACGCCGGAGGCGTAGGCTTCGATCGCCCCGTTCACGCCCCGGAAGATCGTTTTATCGTACGCAAGCGCCCTCAGTTCGCGCCGAGGGTGACGCCACACCTTGACGACAGGGGTCCATTCGCCCCGGGGGCTCTCCCACACAGTGATCGGGCACCCTCCGCGCGCGCCGAGGGCAGTGTCACACATTGAGAACGCGCCTCCCGTCGCCCCGAGGGGTCAAGGGCTTGTGACGGCAGCGAGGACGGGCGCAGGGAACGGACCGGGGACGGGAGCGAGGACGGGCGCAGGGAACGGGCGCAGGAGGGGAACGCGGAGCCGCCAAGGCGTAGGGGTGGCGCTGATGGGGGCCCCCCACCGAGTGCGAATGCATCGGTGGGGGTAGTCAGCGACAGGACCCCGAAGCCAGGCGGCGGGCGTGAACGCAGGTGGGCGCGGGGAATGGACTGGGGACGTGAACGCGGACGAAGAACCTGGAGGGACGATCCGGGCACGTCGTGCCCTCAAGTGGCTGCCTGACGGCAGGTTCGGATTGTCCGGCGCGTGCGTTGACGCGCCTATGTGCTGGGGCCATCATGTGGTCTCTTACTTCGCGCGGGGATGGTGCGCGGCGTGGGTTTTTACAAGATCCTTGGTGAGCACGTGGGTGTACATCTGGGTCGTGGCAAGATCGGCGTGGCCGAGCATGGCCTGCACCGAGCGCACGTCGCCGCCGTTTTCGAGGATCACCGTGGCGAAACTGTGGCGCAGCTTGTGCGGGGACAGGGGCCGCGCGATGCCCGCGGCGCGGGCATGGCCGGAGATCATTTTCCAGACGCCCTGCCGGGTGAACGGCCTGCCGGTGCGCCCGGGGAACAGGTACGGGCAGTCGGGGAACCTGGTGACGAAGCCGGGGCGCTGGTTCGCCAGATAGGCCTCGATCTCGCGCCGGGCGACGGTCCCGAAGGGGATGAAGCGCATCTTCTGACGCTTGCCGATGCAGAACACCACGTTGCGGTGGAAGTCCACGTCGGTCGTCTTCAGACTGACGAGCTCCGACACCCGCAGGCCGGTGGAATACATCAGCACGATCATGGCATGGTCACGCACGCCGCGGGGCTCTTTGAGGTCGATGACCTCCAGCACGGCATGGATCTCCTCGTCGGTGAACACCGCCGGGAGGGGATGGTTGAAGCGCGGCCCGCGGTGCTGGGAGAACGGGTTCCCGGGCAGGTCGTCCTCCTCGCAGAGGAAGGTGAAAAATCCTTTGACCGCCGACAGGATGCGGGCGTGGGAACGGCCGGCGTAGCGCCCATGGACCTCCAGCAGGAAGGCCTGGGCGTCGGCCGGGGAGAACGCGTCGGGCTCCGGGAGTCCTTGGCGGCTGGCGAAGTCCAGCAGCAGGGCCAGATCATGCCCATAGCTCTCCAGGGTCTTGGCGCTGCGGTTTCGCTCGATGCGTAAAAAATTGAACCAGGCGTCGACGGACTCGTGCCACTCCATGATCGGGGAGCGTAGGCGGGGAGGGCGGAGATGTCAAAAAACGCGCGAGGAGGCGGGCGGTCCCTTCGTGGGCAGTGGCAGAAGGCGACCTCCGTATTAGACATTCAGCTTGCGTTTTCACCAGATAAATGATTGGCTTACGGGTCGAAAAAGGTGTCGCGCACATGACCGAAGTCTCCAACCGTCCCCTGACTGATGTCCTTCACGCCATCGAACTCGCTTTCCTCGAGCGGAAGGGGCTCTCTGCCTCCGAACGTTTCCTGGCGGCGTCCCTGCACCACCACATGATGGGGGACGGCCGTGCGGTTCGCGCCTGGCTCTCGGACAACAGCCTCCCCGAGGCCGGTGAGCTCCTGCTGCGGGCCTCGTTGTTCACGGACAATCCGCAGGAGCTCGAGGAGTTGTTCCAGAAGCAGCTGCCCCATGCAGCGAAATGGACCGTCGGCGAGACCCAGTTGTGGTGCCAGGTCTGGCTGTTCCTCTTTCCGAATCCCGAGCTGGCGCTGAAGGCCCTCTCCGCGTCACCGTCCAGGGAGCTTCTCGAGGAACGGGTGACGACCCTGCAACAGTTGCAGGAATTCGGCGAGCTGGAGAAGCTCCTGTCCGATGGCGGGATGAACGAGAACCGGACGCGCCTGGCGCTGACCCTCGGTGATTTGCAGGGCAAATGGCACGAGGCCATCCGGCATCTTCCCCGGCAGAACGCGCTGGACACCCTGATGAAAATCGAATACGTGTGTCGCGCCGAGCAGGACGAGGACATGTTCTGGGCCACCGAGATGAACCTGTTCGCGGCGCTTGGCGAGACCGACTTCCGCGATGCCGTGCAGTTCCTCCATGCCTCCCGGGATCGGGAGGAGATCGCGATCGAGCAACTGATGACGCTGGCCGAGCACCCGTCCTGGGGCAAGGCGCTGGCCATCCGCGTGGCCTTCTCGATCGCCGCGCGCCACAACGAGGACGCCACGCTGCTGCGGTTGTATTACAAGCTCTACCAGACGGCCAAGAAGCCCGACCTCAAGATCGCCGCCTGCATGCGCGCAGGCCTGATCGCCGAAAACCGGCTCAAGCGGCATCGTGAGGCCGAGGAGTTCTACCGCGTCGCGCTGGAGCTCGACCCCGAGAACTTCTTTGCGCTGCGTGGGCTGTTCCGCATGCTGCTCGTCCGGCGGGCCTATGGAGAGATCGTCGAGCTCGCAGGCGCCTGCAAGGATCCCTATCTCCACAAGGCCGCCGCGTTCCTGGCCGAGGTGCGGCTGTACAACTTCAGCCTGGCGCTGACCCTGGCCCCCGAGGAGGATCGCTCCACGCGGTCCCGCCTGACCGCAGGCCTCGGGCGATGGGAGGAGCT
>PHBF01000073.1 GCA_002841905.1 Deltaproteobacteria bacterium HGW-Deltaproteobacteria-17 | reverse complement strand
AGGTTCTCGACGTGGTAGTCCTCCATGCCGTCGATGGCCTCGACGAGCTCCTCGAACAACGCGACCATCTCCGCGGGCGTGCGGCCCTTGGGGACCAGCAGTTTGCCGTCCTCGGTGGCGTAGTCGAGCTGGCAGTTGAAGAAGAACGTCGACAGGTCCACGAAATCGGTGAGGGTGCTCATCCGCTCCTGGACCAGCGGCATGATCTTCTCGAAATAGCCGCGGTTGAGCCACAGGCCCTGCACCGCGTCGAGCAGGCTCTGGGGCGACATCTCGCGCAGATACAGGCCGTTGAGCCACACCAGCTTCTCGAGATCGAACACGGGGCCGCCGAGGCTGACCTTCTCGAACGAGAACGCCTGGATCATCTCCTGCAGCGTGAACTTCTCCACGTCGTTTCCGAAGGAGAAGCCCATCAGGGCGAGGAAGTTGACCAGGGCCTCGGGGAGGACGCCATACTCCTTGTAGAACAGCAGCGACACGGGGTTCTTGCGCTTGGAGATCTTCGAGCGCGTCTTGTCGGGGTTGCGCAGCAGCGGCATGTGGATCCACTGCGGCGCCTCCCAGCCGAAGGCCTCGTACAGACGGATGTGCTTGGGGGTGGACGGGATCCACTCCTCGGCCCGGATCACATGGGTGATGCCCATGAGGTGGTCGTCGACGACGTTGGCCAGATGATAGGTCGGGAAACGGTCGCTCTTGAGCAGCACCTGATCGTCGAGCTCGCGGTACGAGCGAACGATCTGTCCGCGCAGCTGGTCGACCATGACGGAGTCGCCCTCCAGGGGCATCTTCAGGCGGATCACGTAGGGCTCACCGGCGGCGGCGCGGCGATCGCTCTCCTCGCGATCGAGGTTGCGGCACAGGCGGTCGTAGCCCGGCGGGGTGTTGGCGGCCTTCTGGTAGGCGCGCAGCTGGTTGAGGCGCTCGTTGGTGCAGAAGCAGCGGTAGGCCTCGCCCTTCTCCAGCAGCTCGAAGGCGTGCTTCTCGTAGATGTCGCGGCGCTCGCTCTGGCGATAGGGACCGCAGGGACCGCCCACATCGGGGCCCTCGTCCCAGGACAGGCCCAGCCAGTGCAGGCTGTCCATGATCGCCTTCTCGGAGTCCCGGCGGGCGCGGGCCTGGTCGGTGTCCTCGATGCGCAGGAGGAACTGGCCTCCGTGCTGCTTGGCGTAGACGTAGTTGAACAGCGCGATGTACGCGGTGCCGACGTGCGGATCCCCGGTGGGGCTGGGGGCGATGCGGGTTCGGACGGGTCGGTTGGTCATGGGAGTCTCCTGCTTATTCCGGGCGGATGATCGGACGGCCGATCCCCTCGTAGTAGAAGCCGTTCTCACGGATTTCCTGGGTGTTCCACACATTGCGGCCGTCGAACAGGCTGTTGCCGCGCATGGCCTTGCGGATGCGCGCGAAGTCCGGGCGCTGGAACTCGTGCCACTCGGTGACCAGGCACGTGGCGTCGGCACCCTCCACGGTGTCATACAGGTTGTCGAAGTAGGCGCGGTTCGTGTTGGCCGGGTAGCTCGCCTTGAAGTTGTCCATGGCGACGGGATCGTAGGCGCGCACGATCGCGCCCTTCTGCTCGAGCAGCTCGACGATGACCTTCGCGGGGGCCTCGCGGATGTCGTCGGTGTTGGGCTTGAAGGCCAGTCCGAGCACGGCCACGACCTTGCCCTTCAGATCGCCGAGGCGGCGCTCCATCTTCTCCACCAGGATGCGCTTCTGACGCTCGTTGCTCGAGGAGGTCGCCTCGACGACGTCGAGGAACTGGTCGACCTGGTGCGAAAGATACAGCAGGGCACTGATATCCTTGGGGAAACACGAGCCGCCATAGCCGGTGCCGGCATACAGGAACTTGGGTCCGATGCGGGAGTCCGAGCCCATGCCCTTGCGCACCAGCTCCACGTCCGCGCCCACGATCTCGCAGAGCCGCGCGACGTTGTTCATGAACGAGATGCGCGTGGCCAGAAACGCGTTGGAGGCGTACTTGGTCAACTCGGCGCTGCGGGTGTCCATGTCGATGATGCGCTCGCGGGAGCGCACGAAGGGCTGGTAGAGCTCGTGCATCACGCGGCGGGCCCGCTCGTCGCTGGTGCCGATGACCACGCGTTCCGGGCGCATGAAGTCGTTGATCGCGTCGCCCTCCTTGAGGAACTCGGGGTTGGAGACGACCACGGCCTCATGCGTGCTGTTGCGGTTGAAGATGTCCTGGATGACGTCGGCGGTGCCCACCGGGACCGTGCTCTTGTCCACGATCACCGTGAAACCGTTGATGTTTTTCGCCACGACCTCGGCGGCCGCCTTCAGCGCGGAGAGGTCCGCGTTGCCATCGTCGCCCTGGGGCGTCCCGACGGCCAGGAACACGACCTGGACGTTCTTGACCGCGGCCGGCAGGTCCGTGGAGAAGATCAGGCGCTTTTTCTCCACGTTCCGCGCGACCATCACATCAAGACCAGGTTCATAAATGGGAATCTCACCCTTCCAGAGCATCTGGATTTTCTTCTCGTCGATGTCCACGCAATGCACCGTGTTCCCGAAATCCGCGAACGCCGCACCCGCAACCAGACCGACATAGCCAGTACCAATCACACATACCTGCATTGTTATCACTCCTTGTTCGGGAGATTTTGAAGCCGGGTACAATCAGCCCGGTTCTCCCATCGGCACTTTCTGACAGGGAAACGATTCGATGTCAATGATTCTGCACATCCGCCCGGGTGTCTCGAAAAGTGCACAATGGACCATGTTGCATCTATTTCGGCGACCGGTTTTTCCCCGGGGTCCTCCTGAGGAAAAAAAAGTCGAAAAAACCCGAATTCTCTTGACACACATGGAAAGTGAGAGAATATTCTACGCGCTTTTACGGGCCGGCAGGGCCGAGACGCCCCGCCGGTCGCACCGCCGGATGTTCCGTTTTTTTTAACCCATTCATTGATCCCGTTGCCTGCGGCGATCAACTGAGGATATACAACATGCAATTCAACGTCGATCGTTTCACCATAGAGAACATCAACCCCATCCAGATCCGCATCCAGGGCCTCGTACCCTGGAAGGAAATCGAGAAGAAGTTCGACGAGACGTACCGCGAGATCTCCAAGAACATGCGCTTCCGCGGCTTCCGCAAGGGCAAGGTGCCCCGCCAGATGCTCGAGAAGATGTTCTCCAAGCACGTCGAGACCGACCTGCTCCAGGAGCTCACCCGCGAAGCCCTGGTGGAGTTCCTGCGCCTGAAGGAGTCCATCCGTCCGGCCGACAACCCCCGCGAATGGAAGGTCACCCCCGGTGAGCTCGTCAAGGGGCAGGACCTGCCGTTCTCCTCCGAGCTCGAGTTGATCCCTGAGGTCGAGCCCCAGGGTTACGAGAACCTCAAGGCCACGCGCCTGATCGCTCCGGTGAAGGACCAGGCCGTCAACGAGGAGCTCGAGCGCCTCGTGCAGCGCAACACCCGCGTCAACTCCATCGAGAACGCGACGCTTTCGGCCGGCACGCACGTCCAGTTGAACGTCATGGGCAAGCTCGGTGACGAGCCTGTCTCCCTCGAGAACCAGAACGTGACCGTTCCCGCCTCCTCCGTGCCCGCCGATGCCAGCCACCTGGCCCGCGTGGCCGCCGTCCTGCACGGCCTCCACCTGCCCGAGGTGCCCTACGAGAACGAGATGGCCATCCCCGCCTTCGAGGATCACCCCGAGGGCCGCGTGCTCGTGGAGATCACCAAGGCCTTCACGCACGAGAAGCCCGAGCTCAACGACGACTTCGCCAAGGAGACCGGTCGCGGTGACACCCTGGCCGAGCTGCGCGAGGCCGTGGGCAAGGACATCGCCGAGGAGTTGAAGAACCGGTCCGAGACGCTGCTCGAGCGCGAGCTGCTCAAGCAGATCCTCGAGGCCAACCCCTTCGACCTGGGCCAGGGACTGATCCGGCGCCAGGCCGAGATGAAGGTCGACCAGATCCTCATGCAGCTGGGCGTGGATCCCGAGAACGAGGCCTTCCTCGAGACCAAGAAGACCCTGGCCAAGAACTACTTCGCCAAAGCCGAGAAGGAGATCCGCGAGAACCTGCTCCTCGAAGGCATCGCCAAGAAGGAGAACGTGGAGATCTCCGACGAGGCCCTCGAGAACAAACTCAAGGAGCTGGCCGACCGCAGCAACAAGAGCGTGGAGCGCATCAAGGCCGACTACACGCGTGACGGCAAGCTCGAGGGGATCCGCTACATGCTCCGCATGGAGAAGACCATCGAACTGATCAAGGGCAAGGCCACCATCACCGAAGAGCAGGTCGACGAGCTGCCGGCCCTCCAGGAAGAGGAACCGCAACCCGAGGAGACGCATGATCACGAGTGCGGCCCCGATTGCGATCACGACCACCACTAAAGGAATCCGACATGATCATCCCGACCGTCATTGAACAGACCCATCGCGGCGAACGTGGATGGGATATTTATTCAAGGCTCCTAAAGGATCGCATCATCTTTTTGGGAACCAGCATCAATGATGATGTTGCCAATCTCATTATTGCCCAGCTCCTGTACCTGCTCTCCGAGGATCCGGAAAAGGATATCATGATGTATATCAATTCCCCGGGCGGCGTGGTCACGGCCGGACTTGCGATCTATGACACCATGCAGCATATTCCCTGCCAGGTGAATACTTTCTGCATCGGCCAGGCCGCCTCGATGGCCGCGATCCTCCTGGCCGCCGGAGCGCCTGGGAAGCGCTTTGCGCTCCCGAATTCCCGGATTCTGATTCATCAGCCGATGGGTGGATTCTCTGGACAGGCTACAGATATTGATATCCAGGCGCGGGAAATCCTCAAGCTCCGCGAACGCCTCAACCAGATTCTCTCCCAGCACACCGGCCAGAGCGTCGAGAAGGTCCAGCACGACACCGAGCGCGACTACTACATGTCGTCCGAGGAGGCCGTCACCTACGGTCTGGTCGACTCCCTGATGCTGCCTTCGGGCGCCGCGCCGACCGCCGTCGAGGCCAAATAAAGTGGATCATTCCCTGCAACCGCCCGCGTCCAACGTGAGCTGCTCCTTCTGCGGCAAGACCCAGAAAGAGGTCAAGCGGATGGTGGCCGGTCCCGAGGTCTACATCTGCAACGACTGCGTGCGCCTGTGTCTGGACATCATCCACGACGACACGTCCATGGAGACGGAGACGGCCACGCCCGAGAAGAAGAGCCTCCCCACGCCCCGGGAGATCCGCCACCAGCTCGACGATTACGTCGTGGGGCAGGAGCGGGCCAAGAAGATCCTCTCGGTGGCCGTCTACAACCACTACAAGCGCATCGAGGTCCAGGAACAGCATCCCGGCGGGGACAAGAAGGCCCCGGACTTCGACGACGTGATCCTGCAGAAATCGAACATCCTGCTGCTGGGCCCCACCGGCAGCGGCAAGACCCTCCTGGCGCAGACGCTGGCCAAGATCCTGGACGTTCCCTTCGCGATCGCCGACGCCACCACCCTCACCGAGGCGGGGTACGTCGGCGACGACGTCGAGAACATCATCCTGAGCCTCCTGCAGAACGCCGACTACGACATCGAGCGCACCCAGAAGGGGATCGTCTACATCGACGAGATCGACAAGCTCGCGCGCAAGAGCGAGAACCCGTCGATCACCCGCGACGTGGCCGGCGAAGGCGTGCAGCAGGGCCTGCTGAAGATCCTGGAGGGCACCGTGGCGCAGATCCCGCCCAAGGGCGGCCGCAAGCACCCACAGCAGGACTTCATCCCGGTGGACACCACCAACATCCTGTTCATCTGCGGCGGCGCGTTCTCGGGCCTCGACGAGATCATCCTCAACCGGCTCGGCGACCATGCCATCGGCTTCGGCGCCAAGACGCGCAAGAAGAGCTCGAAACTGAAGACCTGGGAGTACCTCAAGGAGGTCCAGGCCGAGGATCTGCACCGCTACGGCATGATCCCGGAGTTCGTCGGACGCATCCCGGTGATCTCCCCGCTGCACGACCTCGACGAGGAGATCCTGGTGACCATCCTGACCCAGCCGCGCAACGCGCTGGTGCAGCAGTACCGCTGGCTCTTCGAGCTCGACGGCGTCCACCTCGAGTTCACGCCCGACGCGCTGACGGCCATCGCCAGGCACGCGCTGTCCCTGGGCTCTGGCGCGCGCGGCCTGCGTTCGGTGACCGAGCGGCTCATGATGGACGTGATGTTCGAGATCCCCTCGCGCAACGACATCGACAGGGTCGTCGTCACGGCCTCCGTCGTCGAGGACGGCGCCAGGCCCGACATCATCCTGCGGTCCTCCTGATCCCTGCTCCACTCTGTGATCCCCCGCAACACCCGATCCTGAAGAAGCAAAAAAAACCTGTACGAGGATGGGCGCCATCTTGTAATATCCTACAAGAAAGAGACCGCACCATGAACCTCCCCTCCTTCCGAACCCTCCTCCTGATCGTGCTGGCCACCAGCCTGACCGCCTGCGCCGACGGAAAATCGAAGAAGGTCCCGCCGTGCGGCAACGGTGTCCTCGACCCCAACGAGCAGTGCGACGACCTCAACCGGTTCTCCGACGACGGCTGCAGTTCTGCGTGCGTCCTCGAGGAGGGCTGGGACTGCGGCGCCACCCTCCCGACGACCTGCACGCCGGTCTGTGGTGACGGGCGCGTCGTGGGTCTGGAGCCCTGCGACGACGGCGCGTTCGACGCCGGCGACGGCTGCGCGCCGGACTGCACCGTCGAGCCCGGCTGGACCTGCGAGGCCATGCCCAGCGTGTGCATCACCACCTGCGGCGACGGCCTGCGCGCTGACGGTGTCGAGGCCTGCGACGACGGCAACACGGCCGCCGGCGACGGCTGCGGCGCCGACTGCACCGTCGAGAGCGGCTGGACCTGCGAGGGCGAAGGCCCCGGGTCCTGCGGGGCGATCGCGTGCGGCGACGGCATCGCCGCGGGCCTCGAGGCCTGCGACGGCTGGGACGTGCACGGGAACGACTGTGTGTCCGAGGGCTTCGACTCGGGCACCCTGCTGTGCAACGGGGACTGCACGCTGGACACGTCGGGCTGCCTGCTCTGTGGTGACGGCACCTGCGACGACGGTGAGGTCTGCGCCCAGGACTGCGGGGCCACCTGGATCAGCGTCGGCTTCGCCCACGTCTGCGCGCTGATGACCGGCGGCAGGGCCTATTGCTGGGGCTACAACCACGCCGGCCAGCTCGGCAACGGGCGCTTGGGTGCCGAAGCCTGCTTCTTCGACATCCCCTGCGACTCCTCCCCGCAGGAGGTGCTGGGCGCCGAGGACCTGATGTTCATCCACGCCGGCTTCTCGACCACCTGCGCGATCAAGGAGACCGGCGGGCTTTCCTGCTGGGGTTCCAACCAGTACGGCCAGCTCGGCGACGGCGTCATGGATCACGGCATCCTCTGCGGCACGTCCGACTGCAGCCTCGCCCCCGTCTCCGTGGATCTGGCCCTGCCCATGATGGCCGCCACCGTCTCCTCGGGGTACTATCACACCTGCGCGATGGGCCTGCTCGGCGAGGTCGCCTGCTGGGGCTCGAACCAGTCCGGCCAGCTCGGCGACGGCGTCGCCACACACCAGACCTGCGAGGGCACCGACTGCAGCGCCACGCCGGTCACCGTGTCGAACCTGTCCAACGTGCAGCAGATCGCCGCGGCCGGCCAGTTCACCTGCGCGCTGCGCGCCGACGGCACGGTCTGGTGCTGGGGGGCCAATGACAACGGCCAGCTCGGCAACGGCACCACCTCCGGCAGCAACGTGCCCGTCCAGGTCTCGGGCCTGACCGGCGTGGTGCAGATCGCGGCCGGCGGCGGCAACTTCGCCTGCGCCGTGCGTGGTGATCACTCGGTGTGGTGCTGGGGCGCCAACGCCGACGGCCAGCTCGGCGACGGCACCACCTCCGAACGCCACACGCCGGTGCAGGTGGGATCGCTGACGGCCACCTCCGTCTCCTGCGGGAGCAACCACGTCTGTGCCCGCAGGGCCGACCTGGGGACCTGGTGCTGGGGCGGCAACTCGGCGGGCCAGCTCGGCACCGGCGACATGGTCTCCTCGCCGGTCCCCGTGCAGATCTCCCTCCCCCTCGAGGAAGGCACCGTGGGCGCCGGCGGGTGGTACTTCACCTGCGCGCACTCCACCTTCTCGGGCATCGTCGGCTGCTGGGGCAACAACAGCCTGGGCCAGCTGGGCCAGGGAAACCTCACCGACAGCCTCGTCCCCGTGATCGTCCCCGGGCTGGTGCCCTAGAATCCTGTCAATTGATTATTTTTTCCGAAAGAAATCAACTACTTGCGAACCCACTGGTGGGGCAGATCCAGGTAGGACTTGCGGAAGATCGGATAGGTGTTGTTGTCCTTGGGGCAGATGTAGACCATGCCGCCGGGGACCTTCTTGATCAGGTTCAGTTCGGTGCCGCACTCGGGGCAGGACACGGCCAGACGCTGATTGTCACGCGCATTCGGGTTGTTCTTGGAAACGCCCATAACAGTACCTCCGTCGATAAGAGCTCCCCGGAAATCATCCAATTACATGGACCGGGAACTGCGGGTTTATAGTGGACAGGTGGGATCAAGTCAAGCGTTTTCTGGATCCCTGAGACCGAACAGCGTCCCCACCACCACAAGGCATAGTAAGAATATAGCCGGCAACCCCCATTGGTCCACCAGGGCCCCGCCCACGGGCGCCAGGATCGCGGAGAACGCCGTGTTGGCCTGGCTCTCGATGGACAGGATCGTGGCCTGCCGGTCCGGCGGCGTGTCCACATCGAAGCGGGTCAGGAACGCCGGACGCCAGGCGTTGAACAAAAAGGCAAAGCCCACGAACCCGACGGCCGCGGGTGCCAGGGATCCCGTGATCACCCCGATCACCTGCAGGGAGATCATCACGAACACCCCGGTCCACAGCCGTCCGGGCACCCGGGCTCCGGGAGCCTCCAGGGCGGCGATGCGGTGGGCCTGCCGGGATCCCAGCGCCGAGAACAGGTGCAGGCAGGCTACCACGACCGCGATCCACAGCACCGACCGCGCCGGCAGCCGTGCGGCCGCGTCGTGCAGCCCGCCGCCGGCCTGGGACAACTCCAGCACCACGGGCAGCCCCGCCAGCGCCAGGAACACGGGGATGTACGGCTTGAGCAGTTTCTCCACGCCCTGCACGGCGCAGCTCTCGAGGACGAGCCGGCGCAGCCCGGGGCGGGCGAACACCAGCGCCAGGGTGGCCAGGAAACCCTCGTGTGGCGCCCCGCGGGATGCGGCGGCGTCGGGCGTGGTGCCGGACACGCCG
>PHBF01000072.1 GCA_002841905.1 Deltaproteobacteria bacterium HGW-Deltaproteobacteria-17 | reverse complement strand
CCGCACCGGCTCCGTGACGGCCTCCCAGAAGAACTCGCCCTGGTACGAGGGATAAAAGGGGAGCCGGAACAGCACCGACAGGAAGAACGTGTGGGAGAGCAGATGGATGTCGCGCCGCAGGTTCGGCGTGAACTCGGGCCCACGGTACAGGTAGAACGTGGGCACCACCATGTTGTACATGTGACGGCCCTCGTCGTCCATGCCGTGATCGCCCATGATCATCAGGGTGTCGGTGGGCTTCAGGGCTGCGACGACCTCGCCGAGCAGGTCGTCGACCTCCTTGAGCTGGGCGCGGTACTGCGGCGTGTTCGAGCCGTAGGTCTGGCCGTCGTCATGGGGGCCCAGCAGGTGCACGATGGTCACGGTGTTCTTCGGATCCGCGAAATAGCCAAGCGCGCGGTCGACCAGCTTCTTCTGCGAGGCGCCCTTCTTGTAGATGTAGTTCTCGGCAAGGGCCTCCTTGTACAGCGTAGGTATCACGTAGTCGGTCACCGCGGCGATGCGGGCACCCCGGTTCTTCATCTGGAAGAACCAGGCGGTCTTGTGCTTGCTCTTCTGTGGGTTGAAGTCCTCGCCGAAGGCCAGCACGGTGGAGCGGTCGATGCCGGAGAACGCGGCCTCGACGCAGTGCACGGTCATGCTCGTCGCGCAGGGGGTCACCTCGCCCCACGTGCTCTGGGGCAGCAGACGGCTCACGTTGGGCATCAACTCCGGGGTGATCGCGTAGTCGAAGCGCAGGCTGTCGATGAAATAGATGAACACGCGGCTCTCAGGCGGCAGCTTCTCCGTCTCCATGTGGCGCTGGACGTCGGGCGTCGCCAGCACGTAGGGGTGCGGCGGAAGCCGGCGCTCCCGGATGACGTGGTCGACGGAGACCAGCGTCAGCAGGCCGGTGAGGAGGAGCCACAGGGACGGGATGACCGGGGAGGGTGCGAACAGGGTTCCGAACAGTCGCTTCATGATGTTTTCTTGGGTGCAATAGAGGTTGTGAACAAAATAATCCGCTTACCGGTGCAGTTCCTTGAAGATGTCATCCATGAGCTTGTAGAACCGGATGAAGTCCCGCGCGATCTCGATGGGGGAGAAGGCGTCGTAGTATTTTTTCGCCAGATGGAAGTTGCGGCTCGTGGGGGTGTGCTCGGAGAGCTCCATCTCCATCTCTTCGGCGATCTCCCGGGCGACGAACCAGATCTTGTCCACCATGCCCCGGGACGGCTCCTGGTAGACGAAGATGCCGCAGGACCCCACCGAGGCTGAGAAATAAATCTCGGCCGGGGCGCGGACCTCCTCGTCGCCGGTCCGGGGGGTCTCCTCCATCCACCGCTTGCAGGTCCCCGACAGGGAGGAGGCCGTCTGGTAGAGCACCATGTCCTCGTCGAAGCGCATGGCCTCGATCTGGCCGCGGATCTCGGTGAGCAGCGGATAGGAGACGGAGTCCGCGTGCAGCCACAGGGCCTCGACGCAGGCCCGGTGCCGGCGGTAGATGTCGTGGTAGGCGGTGATCAGATCGTCGTCGGAGTCGCAGCCGCTGCACTCGGCGACGTGGTCGAACAGACGGCAGATCGCCGGTCCGTACTGGTCCACGAGTTGACTCAACTGGTGCGTCAGGCCGTGCATCTCGAGGAACTCGGGGTAGGCGCAGCGCAGGTGCTCGATGAAGTCCGTGATCAGCAGCCGGGTGTGGCTGGCCACCGTCGGGCTCTTCACGAGCGTGTTGAGCACGTCGATCATCCACGGGTACTCCAGCTGGCGGGTGACGTGCTGCTCGGCCGAACGCAGCGTTCCCAGCCGCAGGGAGACGGGCAGGATCTGGTAGGGCTGGGGGTTCTGGTCCGAGGCCCAACGCCGGTACAGGTCCAGCACGTATTCCCCGGTGAGGCTCTTCTGTGAGCGCATGCCGCTGCCGTGGTAGCGGCGCCAGCCTTCCTTGGGGACGATCAGGTTCTCGACATACACCGCGAAGGAGTACGGTTCGTTCCAGATGCAGATGTCCACGGTGCGGCCCTCCTCGCCCAGGGGGTAGTCCGTGGTCACCATGGTCTCGCGCAGGTCGGCCGACAGGACGTCGAGCTGGTCCCAGTCGAGGATGCTCTCCTTGACCTTGGCGTACGGGATCGGGCTGAGGCTGTCTGGATCCTTGTCGGCGGCCGCCGGCATCGACTTCAGGGCGTGGCTGAGGAACTGCCGCAGGAAACTGTCCTCGAGGCCGTGGTTCTCGTTGGGGTTCAGGAAATAGGCCAGCAGCGAGGAGTAGCGCGATTTCTGGTACTCCATGCTGAAGATGGAAAAGAGGTTCGGCGCGCGCAGGCGCTGGTCCACCTGGAAGAACACGGGATCGGCGAGCATGTTCCCCAGCATCAGTTCGAGTTCCGAGCGTTCCTTCATGTGTCCTCACTCCCAGGTTTTCAGGGCCGTGTCCAGCGGGACCAGCGGGGTGGTTTCTTTCTCCAGTTCCAGCAGGAAGCGCGTCGGCGCGTGCCAGAGGACGTCGACGACGGGCTTGAGATCCTGCCCCGGAGTGAACGCCACGATCAGGATCGTTTCATAGGCGTCGGCGAAGAAGCGCACCCAGTAGGTGGAGTGCGGCTGGAAGATCGAGACCATCTGCGGCGGGAAAACCGTGTCGGGCCGGTTGCGGTACCAGGAGACGCCGATGTCCAGGAAGTCGTCGTGCATCGGCTTGTCGGGGGGCCATTGATATACGGTGCCGAGCTTCTTCATCTGCACCTGCACGACCTCGAGTCCCTGGCTCTTCAGGAGCGGCGGGATCGATGGATCCAGCAGCTTGTCGGCGAAGGAGAGCTCGTCGAAGGTGAACAGCAGCACGCTGGGGCTGGCCAGGTTGCCCTCGTTTTCGTTGATCTCCAGATCCTCCATCGAGGAGAAGACGGTCACCGCCGAGAGCAGGTGCAGCCGCATGCATTCCCGAAGCACCCAGAAGTTGGCCAGCCCGGTCTTCTCCATCAGGGTGACGATGTTGGTCTTTCCCTGATGTTCCTGGTACACCGTCTTGATGAACAGGATGTCTTCCTTGCCCACGCCCGCCAGCGCCTGCAGCGCCGAGAACAGGGTGTGCTCCTGTCCGGGGGCCTCGGCCCACGAGACGCGTCCCTCGTGCAGGAAGATGCGCCCCACCGCCACTCCCGACGAGGACAACTGGAGGCTGCCGGTGAAGCGGGAGTCTTCGAATTCCCTGAGTCGCCAGTAAAAGAGACTGGATGAAAATACAGTCATTCGCCTTTCCTTAATCCGGACCACCCCGGCACACCGGCGGGGCTGCGCAAAACTACCACAATATTGGGCGATCCACTATCCTGAAATCCATTTTTGAAGTTGGTACGATCCATTTCCCGGGAGGATGGGGCGCCGAGGCTGTTGCCAGCGCGTGGTTTTTCGTGTTACATTGCCCGACGTTGTCTTGCACTGGAATGCAAACCAGCCCAACCGTTGACCCGAGGCTTTGAAGCATGCGACGTTCATACACCGGTATTCTCCTCGTCCTCTTCCTGACCGCACTGGGCGCGCGCGCCCGGGCCGCGGAGCCCACCGGCTCTCATCAGCCCGCCGAGGCGCCAAGGCCCACCAACTCCCTGCTGTTCGAGGGCGGCGGCGGCCTCAATGCCTGCTCGGGGGACTTCTGCACCGAGGGCGGCCCCTCCTGGGGCGTGGACCTGACCGGCCTGTACCGCATGCACCGCAACTTCGCGCTGGGCTTCAACGTGCACTACGGGCGGATGGCCCCCGACAAGCTCGACACGATGTACTATTATGTCCTGAACTTCGAGGCCCGCGGGATCCTGCCGCTGGGTTCGAGGCTGGCGCTGTTCGCCTCGGGCAACTTCGGGTACATGACCACCTACGTTGACGGCACCTTCGAAGAGGAGGACAACAAGTTCCTGATCTTCCGCGCCACCGGTGTCACCCTCGGCGCCACGGCCGGCTTCACGGTCCGCGTGTCCGAGCGTGTCCACCTGGGCGTCATGGGACGCTTCTGGCTCCCCAACTGGAGCGACGCCTGCTTCTACGAGGCCGACGGCGGCGAGTGCCGCGAGCCCCAGGACTCCGAGATCGACCTCGACATGAAACCCTGGTACGCGGGATTCTTCGTCCAGTATGAACTCCCCTACTAGCGACAGATCGCCCGGGCCTGCCGACCGGTTCCCGCTGCTCTGGGCGCTGGTCCCGGTGGCCTTTCTCCTGGGCGCCCTCTATCTGACCGTCATCCGCTTCAAGCAGTCGCCCCACCTGGCGCTGATCTTCACGACCGCCCTGGTCGCGGCGCTGGCGCGCCTCCGCGGCGTGCTCTGGGAGAGGACGCTGGCGGCCATGGCCGCCTCGATCGCGTCGACGCTGCCGGCGATCCTGCTGCTGATGTCGGTGGGCCTGCTCATCGGAACCTGGCTGCACAGCGGCATCGTGCCCACGCTGATCGTGTACGGCTTCTCCATTGTCAGCCCCACGTACTTCCTCTTCACGGCCGCGCTGATCTCGTCGGTGGTGTCCCTGGCTACGGGCAGCTCCTGGAGCACCGCGGGCACCGTGGGGCTGGCGCTGATGGGTCTGGGCGCCTCCCTGGGCGTGCCCGCGCCCATGACCGCCGGCGCCGTGATCTCCGGCGCCTACTTCGGCGACAAGATGTCCCCGCTGTCGGACACCACCAACCTCGCCCCCGCGGTGGCCGGCTCGGATCTGTTCACCCACATCCGGCACATGGTCTGGACCACCGGTCCGAGCCTGATCATCGCGCTCACGGCCTATTTCATCATCGGGCTGTTCTCCGACTGGGGCGGCAGCACAGGTGGCGCCACCGGAGTCGTGGAGCCGATCCGTGATCATTTCCGCGTCAGCCCCTGGTTGATGGCGCCGCCCCTGGTCGTCATCGGTCTGGTGGCCACCAAACGACCTGCGTTGCCGTCGATCCTCTTCGGTGCGCTGATGGGCATGCTCTTCGCGGTGTGGTTCCAGGACGCCACCTGGCAGGCGGTGCTGGCCACGGCCAAGCAGGGGTTCTCCATCCAGACCAACTCCCCGGCGCTCAATGATCTGCTCTCCCGCGGCGGGCTCGACAAGATGATGGACACCGTGGCGTTGATCCTGTGCGCTGTCTCCTTCGGCGGCGCCATGGAGGCCGGTGGCTTCCTGCAGACGATCACCGCGGCCATCCTCCGGCTCGTGCACGGCACCGGCAGCCTCGTGCTGGTGACGGTCACCACCGCGATCGGCATGAACATCATCGCCGGCGACCAGTACATCGCCATCGTGCTGCCGGGGCGCATGTACAAGAGCACCTACGAAAAGATGGGCCTGGCCCCCCACAACCTCTCCCGTGCCCTGGAGGACAGCGCCACGCTGACCTCGCCGCTGGTGCCGTGGAACACCTGCGGCGCCTTCATGGCCGCCACCCTGGGTGTCTCCCCCTGGCTCTACCTCCCGTGGGCCTTCCTGAACTGGTTCAACCCGCTGGTGTCGATCTTCTACGGTTTCACCGGTCTCACGATGGATCGCCTGCCGGAAAAAACGGACCCCGAGCCGACGACGTAGCCGTCGAACCCCGGTTCCTCGTTTCTTTGGTGATGAGAAGAGGGAATTCCAGAATCATCATTTGACAGAAATGTTGAAGAAGTGTACTGTTTTCGATGCGCTAAATGGACCACTAACTCAATATTTTGCGCCAACAGGAGGTTGAAATGTTTAGAAAATCGATGATGATGTTGATCCTGGTTTCCCTTGTGGGTTGTGACGACGGCGGAAGCAGCAAGAATCTCTGCGAGACCACTTTTGACAAGGTCGATTCCTGCGGCATGCTCACCGACGGCGTCTACGACTGCCGCGACTTCTCATCGTCGGCCGAAGACCGTTGCATGGCCAACTGCATCCTGGATGCGTCCTGCGCCGTCCTCGAGGACGCCATGTGCAACAACGTGCAGGGCACGACCCTTCAGACCTGCATGAACGCCTGTGACGACGCCGTGGGCACCTTCACCTGTGACGACGGGGACGAGATTTCCATGAGCTGGAAGTGCGACGGCGAGGAAGACTGCCTCGATGGCAGCGACGAGGTCGGTTGCCCGGAGCCCGAGATGTTCGCCTGCGGCGATGGCGAGGAAGTGCTCGCCGATTTCGAGTGCGACGGTGAAGCCGACTGCGCCAACGGCGCCGATGAAGAAGGCTGCCCGGACTATGCCCAGTTCACCTGCCCCTAGTCCTCCACGGATCTTCCCGCTCGATTCGATTCATAAAAAGGACAAAAAATAAATAAGCAAGGTCCGTGACCTGCCGCGTCAACGTTTCATGACGTTTTCATGACCAACGCGTGACAATCACTGGTTTTCCTGCTAAGCCTTTGCCTCCGTCCGTACTGGAACCGGCGGATTTTTTACGTCGAATTCAGGTACTCCATGGAACTGAAACCCTATGAAATCATCGAAAGCGTCATCGCCGGCGCCCGGCTCGGCACCAAGGTGCTCGACTCGCCCCACCTGGCCTGGCTGGGGGTGAAGGCCGCCGCGCCCCTGCTCTTCCACCGCGAGCACCGGCTCAACCGGGCCGGCCGCTTCGGCTTCCAGAAGATCGGCTCCTCCCGGTGGTCTCCCGGGGAGCTGGCCGCCTACAAACATGATTGCATCGCGACGCTGGCCTTCTTCCAGCGGGTCCTCGACGCCCGGGACGGCCGGGAGCCGCTGGTGTGGCTGGGCTGGCCCCTGCCCATCGAGGTCGCCTCGGGCTTCGATGACGTGGCGGCCTTCGTGCCGGAGGCCTTCATGGCCATCGCCAACATGGTGGGCACCGACGGCCACGTGGCCTGCCTCGAAGCCGTGGAGCGCGAGGGCATCTCCGACGACATCTGCGCGATGGACCGCATCTCCCTGGGCGCCTACCTGCTCGAGCAGATCCCCACGCCCGCGGCCATCGTCTCCGTGGCCCACCCCTGCGACGCCTCGCGGACGACCAGCCAGTTGATGGAGTACATCTCCGGCGCTCCGGCCTACACGATCGACACCGCCTACACCAAGGAGGACGCCGACGTCGCGTTGTATTCGAAGAACCTGTTCGAGGCCATCGCCTTCCTCGAGGACACGCTGGGCCGGAAATACAACTGGGACAAGTTCCGCAGGATGGTCGCGGTGCTCAACGAGCAGAACCGGTACCTCAACGAGATCACGCACATGAACCAGAGCATCCCGTCGGCCGGGCTCTCCCTGGGCCTGCAGACGGCCTGGGGTTCCAAGATCACGGGCGCGGGCAACCCCGAGCTCGTGAAGAGCGCCAAGGCCATGTACAACGTCGGCCGGTTCCGCCTCAGGTATCCCCAGCTTCGCCGGAAGGTCGAGAAGTTCCGGATCATCGTCGCCGACATGCCCATCGTGTTCTCCGAGATGTCGATGTGGATCGAGAAGACTTTCGGCGGCGTGGTGGTGGGGGACTACATCGGCGACGCGATCTTCCCCGAGATCGACTGTACCAGCCTCGAGACCATGATGATGGGCGTCGCCCGCGACCGGCTCTACATGGGCATGGTCAAGCAGGCCCACGGCGCGGCGCGGGAGACCGTCGACGATCTGGAGCGGCAGATCGAGCAGTTCTCGGCCGACTGCGTGATCCAGAACGGACACCAGGGGTGCAAGCACAACCGGGCGCTGCAGCGGATCGTCAAGGATGTCTGCCGGCGGCACGACATCCCGATCCTGATCATGGAGGCCGACATCTTCGACAAGCGCGTGATGTCCGAGGCCGAGATCAAGCGGGAACTGACGAACTTCTTCGTCGCCAACGGGTTCGCATCATGACGATCTTCCACGAAATCCGGCAACTGGCCCAGTCCACCGACAACGACTACCTGACCCGGGCCCGCCAACAGGGACATCCGACGGTGGGCATCTTCTGCTCCTACGTCCCCGAGGAGATGATCCACGCCGCGGGCGCCGTCCCCTACCGCATGCGGGCTGTCGCCAGCGAAGGCACCTCCCTGGGCGACACGTACTTCTCCTCGGCCAACTGCTCGTTCGTCCGCCGGGTGCTCGACAAGGGGCTGCGCGGTGACTTCGACTTCCTAGACGGCATCGTCTTCATGAACGGGTGCGACCACAACCGCCGGCTCTTCGACAACTGGAGCTACGCGGGTCCCGACACGGGCTTCAACTACATGCTCTTCGTGCCCCACGGGCGCTCGGAGGCCTGCCTGGCGCAGTATGGCCACGAGCTGGCCAAGCTGGGCCGCTTCCTCGAGGGGCGGTTCGGCACCGAACTGACCGCGGACAGGCTCCGGCGCTCCGTCGCGTTGTACAACCGCAAGCGCGCGCTCCTGCAGGAGATCGCCGACAGCCGCAGGGCGGCCGTGCTGCCGATCTCGGGCACCGAGTTCCTGTCACTGATGCTGGCCGTGACGGCGGTGCCCGTCGAGGACGCCATCGCGCTGCTCGAGCAGGTGCTCGCGGAGCTCCGGGCCGGCCGGGTCCACACGGAGAAGGCGGTCCTGCGTTTGTTCGTCACGGGGAGCTGCCTCGAGGAGCTCTCCCACATGGAGCTGGTGGAGTCTGCCGGGGCGGTGGTCGTGGCCGACGCGATATGCCTGGGCGCGCGCTACTTCGAGCGGCCCGTCGCGGTCGGCGGCGATCCGATGACCGCCCTCGCGGAGCGTTATCTGCGCAACCTGTCTTGTCCGCGGATGATGGACGACACGGCGGGCCGGATCGATCATGTCCGGGAGCGGGTCTCCTCCTTCGGGGCCGACGCCGTGATCCTGGAGAAGCTCGAGTTCTGCTCGATGATGTCGGGCGAGTCCTACATCGCCTCCCACGAGCTGCGGAAGGTCGACATCCCCTCGATCACGCTGACGCGCGAGCTCTACGGCGGTGGTGTTGGCCAGCTCAGGACACGGATCCAGGCGTTCTACGAGAAAGTGATCAACCGGTCATGATCTTCGCGGGCATCGACATCGGATCCCTGACGGCCAAGGCCGTGCTGCTGCGTCACGGGAAGGTGATCGCCAGCCACTTCGAGCCCGTCATGGCCACCTCCCTGGCGTCGGCCGATCATGTCATGGGCCAGGTCCTGGGGCAGGCCGGGCTCCGGATCGGGGAGATTCAACTGACCTGCTCGACGGGCTACGGCCGGCTGGAGATCCCGTTCGCCGACTGCAACCGGAGCGAGGTCTCCTGCCACGGGCTGGGGACGTTCTTCAGCAACAGGGCGGTCCGGACCATCATCGACATCGGGGGCCAGGACTGCAAGGTCGTGGTCATCGACGCCCAGGGCATGGTGGAGGACTTCGTGATGAACGACAAGTGCGCCGCGGGCACCGGACGCAGCCTCGAGATCCTGGCCC
>PHBF01000071.1 GCA_002841905.1 Deltaproteobacteria bacterium HGW-Deltaproteobacteria-17 | reverse complement strand
CCAGCCTTCGTCGTAGTCTTCCTGTCCGAAGCCGCAGGGGACCAGCCACAGTTGGACGCCGGGGTGCTGCAGCCCGCGGAGCATGGTCGTCGTCTTGGAAATCTTGTCCTGGTTCGAGTATTTAGCCATCTTCTTCCTCCGAGGGTGCCCGAAGTTGCGGGCGTAACAGGTTGTAAAGACACGGTTGTTGTATACGACATCGGTTGATTAAAAAAGATTCGCCGGCTTGTCAAGGGGGAAAATGCAAATTATTTAGGGTGACAATGGTCACATTCTTTGCACAAACAGGTTGACCTCGACATCCCGTCAGTTCATTCTTTCCATAGCCCGCAGAGGGCTGCTTACAGAAAGGCGCATGGAGATGTTCTGGGCATCCAGGTTGGTTTTTTCCATTGGAATGGTTGTTCTGGGGGGGCTTTCTCAGGCCTGTGAGGACAGCGGTTCCTGTGAAGATATTGAAGATGAAGACGATTGCAATGCTCGCCAGGGATGCCGCTCGTATTCGCTCTATTCTTTTGTTCGTTTGGATGGAGGACGCTTCGAGTGCACTTTCAAGAATCCTCTAGTTCAAATCTGCCAGGAATATTTCGATCCTCTTGTACCCACGCTGCACGTTTGTACCCTGTATGATGGTAATGAATACATCGTACCGGCTTACTATCAGGCTTTCATGGACGTGTACCCCTGCGAGGGTCATGAAAATCAGTACAGCGACTGCATCAACGACGACGTGTGCGCGTACTGCGGCAACGGTCGGCAAGATAATTGCGAGTTGTGCGACGGTGATTTGTACGAGCCGAGGCCGTGCGCGTGGGAACTGGACCAGGGCTTCACCGGGGGGATGATCACCCGCTGCAACGAGACCTGCGACGGCTACGACACCTCGGACTGCACGACGGATTGAACTCCGGACACGGCCAGCGTGTGGTCCGCCCCCTCCAGTCGCAATCGCAATCGCAATCGCAATCGGATCCCGGCTTCGCCGGATTCCCGCTCGGGGACTCGCGATTTCCCGCCTGCGGCGGATCCCGCTTCACTTCGTTCGCGGCTCCCTGAACACACCCGGAACTGAACCGCGGGGAGAGCTGGATGACCCAAACTGGTTGAAAATTGGAATGTATTACCAAAAAGTGTATTGAAAAAGCGTAATGCAATACTATAGTAACTGCGAATCTGGAGGGATGCGATGCAGGATTTGCTGGAACTGAGCGCCCGAACACTCGAAATTCAGAACCGTCCATATCTCCGCTATTTTCTTAGGGAAAATTCCCTGGAATCCCGCCTCTCCATCATCAGCGGTCCCCGGGGAATCGGAAAATCCACGGTGCTGGTGCAGCATCTGTTGCGGCAGGTCTCGGGGGACGTCTGGTCGGAGAGGATTCTCTATGTGGCGGCCGATCATTTTCTGGTCAGGAAGTACCACCTGTACGAAATCGCCGAGTGGTTTTCCCGCCGTGGCGGCCAGATCGTCGCGTTCGATGAAATCCATCGCATACGTGACTGGTCCATGCAACTGAAGAGCATCCATGACACTTTCCCTGGTTTGAAGGTGCTGGCGTCGGGCAGCAGTGCGCTCGAAATCCACAAGGGAACCCATGATCTTTCTCGCCGCGCGGTCGCCTATCGGATGCACGGACTGTCCTTTCGTGAGTTCGTGGAGCTGCGAACCGGTCTGGAGTTCGGACCGCTCCCGCTCCCGGAGTTGCTCGAGGACCACCGCCGTCGCGCCGGGGCCATTGTCCGGACGCTTGACGTCGCAGGGTTCAAGGTCCTGTCCCTGTTTGCGGACTACCTCGTGCGCGGTTTCTATCCCTACTTCCTGGACCTGGCGAGCGTGCCGCTGTTCCAGCGGACACTGGAGCAGCAGGTGCACACGACCATCGAGTCGGATCTGCTGTCGATCCATCCATCGCTTGGCGGGGAGAGCATTCGGAAGATCAAGCACCTGCTGTCGGTCGTCGCAGCCTCCGTGCCCTTCACGCCCGATCTGAACGCTGTCAAGCAGGCGGTGGAAGTGGTCGATACGCGGACGCTGAAGACCTACCTGAAGTATCTGGAAGATGCAGGGATCCTCCGCCAGCTTCACTTGCCTGGTCGTCCGTTTGATGCCCTGCGCAAGCCCGAGAAGCTCTACCTGCATGACACGAACCAGCTTTTTGCGCTGGCGCCGGCCAACGCAGGCAACCTCGGAACCGTTCGCGAGACCTTCTTCTCGCAGGCGCTGGCGCCGGCCCATGCGCTCGCGGCCGCCCGGGAGGGGGACTTCGTCGTCGACGGCCGGTGGGTGTTCGAGGTTGGCCGAAGGAGCAAGAAGCGCAGACAGATCCGGAGCGTGGAGGAGGCTTATCTCGCGGTGGACGACCTCGAGACCGGCGTCGATGGCACGATACCGCTGTGGTTGTTCGGTTGGGGATACTGACAACTGTCAGGGCGCGCGTGGCTTCGGGGGCGCGTCCCGGGCGTCCACCGGGAAGTCCTTGGTCACGCTCTCGACGACCTTCTTCATCTCGTCCCGGGACACGGGGACGGCGTGGATCTCCTCGCCGGCGGCGCGCATCTTGTTCAGATCCAGGGCCGCGCCGGGGGGCAGCTCCTTGCCGTTGCCGGTCTTGCCGCGGATCGCGTAGACCACCCAGCGGGGTCCTTCCAGGGACAGCACGAGATAGGCGAAGTCGGTCAGGCCCAGCAGGGTGTGGGCGGCCAGCTGGGTGGCGCTGCCGTAGCCCAGCACGATGCCGGTGCCCAGGGTGTAGCCCGACGGGACCAGGCCGGCCTTGGCGACGTAGTACGCGCCCTTGCCCAGGGCTGTGGCCGCGCTCAGGGCGGTGCCGCCCGTGAGGACGACGCCCGCGCCCACGTAGGAGCCGGCCTGCACCACCGCGCCGGCGGCCTCGCCCTGGACCACGACGGCCCCGCCCGGGACCGTCCCCGAGACGCTGACGATGGCGCCGATGGTGGTGCCGGTGACCGCGATGCCCGCCGAGGCCAGGGGCACGCCGATGTACTGGACCGCCTTGCCCGCCGCATAGCCGGCCGTGCGCAGGACCATGGAGGTGGTCTTGCCCGTGGCCGTGGTCAGCGCGCCGGCGGTGGTGCCGCCCGCGGCCGTGAGCCCGGCGCCTGCGGTGGACAGCGTCACGTCGAAGAAGCCGAACACGGCGGCCGCGGCCAGCACCGTCGAGGGGGCGATGAGCCGGTAGGTGTTGACCGTCGCGGAGTAGGTCAGCAGCACCGCGACGTAGGTCAGGTTGCCGCCGGTCCGGGCCAGGACCATCACCGGGTAGGCCACGCCGTTGACCCCGATGTAGCCCACCGCGCCCACCGCGAGCTTGACCACGGGCTTGAGCACGGCGTCGTAGAGGATGCCCTTGAGCACCCACGTCATCGCCCTGAGGGAGGCCAGGGAGATGCCCGTGGTCCGGTAGTTGCCCAGGTTCCTGCCCGCGTTGGCGAAGGACGTCTTGATGGAGCCGACGTACCCCGTGCCCGCCGTCGTGACCAGCTTGGCGAAGTAGGCCGAGTACTCCTTGCGCCACTGGTTCTCCTCCCGGGCGATGTGGACCGGGTTGGCCTCCTTCAGGGCCTTGGCGACGGACTTCGCGTCGGCCGCGGCCAAAGACGGCAGCACGGCGTAGCCCACGATGAAGCCGTCGTAGGCGGACTTGACGCTCTCGCCGGATCGCGAGGCGCTCTCGCGCACGATCAGGGCGCTGCGGACCCAGGAGTTCCGCATCATGCGCATCCCGCCGGCGGTCAGGTTCCGGTCCACCGCGGCCGCGGCGTTGCGCGAGGAGAGGATGACGATGTCCCCGACCAGCTGCATCTCCTCGAGCAGCTCCCTGCTGAGCCGCCAGGAGTCGCCGATGATGCCCAGGCCCGCGGCGAACGTGCGGGAGATGATGATCACGCCGTCCTCGCGGGTGCTGGAGCGGATGAGGTTGGCCAGGGCCGTGCCCTCGGTGGTGAGGGTCCGCGCCGCCGTCAGGGACAGGCGCGCGCCGTCGGCCAGCACGTAGACGCTCCCGGCGGCCTCCTTGATGGCCATCAGGAACCCGTCGCGGGCCTTGAGCCCGATGAACTCCCGGGCCAGCTCCAGGGGCGTGCTCCCGGGCGGGATGATCTTCACCTCGGTGGCCGGGATCCGGAAGGCGCCGTTGTTGTACAGGTCGATGTGCCCGCGCCGGGCCAGCTCCCCGCTGTGCTTGACGGGGTTCTTCCGGTCGTTGAAGCAGCCGGACATCACCAGGATCAGGAGCAGGACCGACGCCTTATTCATTGCCTTCACCGCCCTTGTTCCGGAGGTCCGCCGGGACCTCCTCGATGACCCTCCGGATGACCGCCGGATCCGTCGAGATGACCTTGACCGAGACGCCCTTCTGCTGCCGCAGCTTCTTCAGGTCGACGACCGTGCCGACCGGGAGGGCGCCGACGCTGACCTTCTCCTTCTTGTTGTCGGCCGTCGTGAAGGAGACGGTCCCGCGGGCCATGGCGATGACCAGGCGGGGGCCGTCCCAGGCCAGGAAGATGGCCGTGTCGATGGAGCCCAGGTACAGGTGGGCCGGGATGGCCGTCAGGGCGTTGTAGCCCAGCACCACGCCGGCCTTCACCTGGTTGATGGCCACCACGGTGGTGCCGGCCACGGCGTTGGTCAGCGTGCTCACGACGTACTCGCCGGTGGCCAGGGCGGTCCCGGTGGTGGCCCGCGCGGTCCCGGCGACCGGGCCCACGGTGGAGAAGGAGACCTGGGAGAAGGCGCCCAGGGTGGCGCCGGTGCCGTAGATGACCGGGATCGAGCCGTAGGACAGGAGGCCGAAGGCCGCCAGGAAGCCGCCCTCGAGGGTGGGGCTGATCACCTTGACGCCCAGCCGGGCGGTGTGGAACAGCGCCAGGCCGGTGGTCTGGATGGTGCGGCCCGTCAGGATCAGGACCGACGCCGCGGGCAGGAAGACCCCGTACTTGAAGCCCTTGACGGTGGCCTTGACGATGGTCTTGGCGCCGGGATGGGCCACGCCATGGTAGAAGGCCTTCAGGTAGCCCACCAGGATGTCCCCGAGGGCGATCAGGCTGTTGGGCCGCTTGCCGCTCTCCTCGTATTCGAGCCGGAAGGCCTCGGAGGCCTTGGCGAAGGACGCCTCCCAACTGATCCGGATGCCCCGCGACAACCTCTTCTTGATGTCGTGGGAGAGCTCGTGGAGGTTGGAGAAGTCCTCGCGGAGATCACGGTACAGATCCCCCGGGAGCGCGGCCAGGGCGGCGCGGTCCTCGGCGGTCCGCTGCGCGATGGAGAGGGTGCCCTGCACGAAGGCGTCCAGCGCGCGGACCATGGTGGCGTTGGCCTGGTGCCACTGGAGGGTCCCCAGGTAGTGGGTGCCCGCGAAGATGCCGTTGGTCACCACCTGGCCGCCTTCGATGATGTTCCTGGCCATGTTCCAGGAGGCCTTGTAGTTGTTGCCCAGATCCTTGACGTATTGCTTCGATCCGCCCTTGATGTCCCGGGCCACCTGCACCAGCGCCTGCCAGGAGGCCGTGATGGAGGTCCGCCGGGCGTAGTCCAGGCTGCGCTGGGTGGAGGTGATGACGTACCAGCCCTCCTTGTAGAGCATCCGGTGGCCGCGGAGGTTCGCCGCGGTCATGGGCACCACGTCGGCCACGGGGGTGGCCTTGCGGGGCCGGTCGGGCCTGCAGGCCGCCGGTGCCAGGACCAGCGCCAGCAGGAGCCAGGACATCACCAGTGGGCTCGCGATGGGTCTCATGTCGCCAAACTCCATTCAGGAACGGAGGCGTCGGGGGCCGTACGTCCTCCATCCGTTGTAGATCAGGATCGCCGCGCCCCACGTCAGCGCGATCACGATGATCACCTTGCCCGTCCGCCACGAGGCCGCCGCGATGGCGTGGTCGCGATGGAGCATCTTCAGTTCCCCGAGGATGAACTGCCAGTCGTGGAAGCCGTAGGGCGAGGTCTGGCCGGTGTTGCCCCCCAGCAGGGGCAGGGTCCCGCTCCGGGCGTCGTTGATGTACGGCGCGATGTCGAGGAAATTCTGCCCGAGCCACCACAGGCAGATCGTCACGCCGAAGGTGTCCCGGGTCGTCAGGAACATCACCACGCCGCAGATCAGGGGCATCAGCAGCTGGCCGCCTGAGCCCATGATGGACACGCCCAGCCGCGGGAGCCAGCCGAAGATCACGTGTCCGGCCTCGTGGAACGGCAGGTTGATCATGTGCCAGAAGCCCGAGACGGGCTCCGGGGCCAGCGGGGCGATCAGGAACCCGAACCCCATGTACGCGAAGGCCCCCCAGAGGATCACCCGGAAGAGCATCCCCTTGCCGTCGAGGTCCTGCACCACGAGGAACCGCAGGCGCCAGAGCACGGCCAGGAAGGGACCCTCCGGCGGGCGCTCCCGCAGCGGATCTCGGGTCGGACGGTTGAAGACGATGGGCGCGTTCATCCCCGTGAGTCTACCCGGGGAACACGGGCATTGTCACCACAGAAAAACAACTGTATACAAGATGGAGTCAGGAGGACGCCATGAACGACGAAATCCGCAGGAAGATCCGGGAACGCATGAGGGACACGGGCGCGCCGGGGGCCAGGCTCCCGGGCTGGGTGGGCGCGGCGCTTCTGAGCGCCGGCCTGGCGCTGCCCGCGGTGGGCTGCTGGAACACCGACGGACCGGCCGCCGTGTACGCGGGACCGCCGGTGCGCGAGCCCGAGGCGCGCCCGCAGCCGCCCCCCGAGGAGCCCGCGGACAAGAAGGCCGGGGTCGTCGAGCCGGCGCCGAGGCCGGAGCCCCCCGAGGACCACGTGAGGCCGCTCTACGGCGTGCCCAACTAGGAGATTTGCCATGCATCGTTTTCCGACCTTTGTGGAGTGGGAGCTCACCGATCGTTGTGATCTGGCCTGCGTGCACTGTCACCGGGCCGGCGGGCGGCGGATCGCCGAGCCCGGCGTGGCGCTGCGCGGCCGGATCGCCGACCGGCTCGTCGCCGCGGGGGTGACCTCGGTGGCGCTCTCGGGCGGGGAGCCGACGCTGTGTGAGGACCTGTGGTCCATCGTGGCGCGCCTCTCGGGTGCCGGGGTCCTGGTCACGCTGATCACCAACGGCCGCGACCACACGGAGGCGTTCCCGGAGCGCTGCCGGGAGTCGGGGCTGGATCTGGTGTGGCTGTCGCTGGACGGCCCCGAGGAGATTCACGACGTGATCCGGCGGCGCGCGGGCGCCTTCGCGCGGGTCCTGCGCACGGCCGGAAACCTGGCGCGGGGCGGCGTCCGCTTCGGCTTCATGACCACGTTGTTGAGCGCCAACGAGTCGCACCTGGAAGCGGTCTCGCGCATCGTCACCGACGCGGGGGCCGAACTGTGGCAGCTGGGCTGGGGGGTCCCCAACGCGGGCTCCCCGGAGTTGTTCCTCCCGGGGGACCGGCTGGGCCGGCTCCGCGGGCCCCTGTCACGGCTGGCCGCGGGCAATGACCGGCTCCGGCTCGGCGAAGGGCTGGCCATGGCCCTGGACTTGGAAGGCGGCATGGCCCGCCCGGGGTGTCCGTCAGGTCGCGAGGTGGTGGTCGTCGCGCCCGACGGCCGGCTGCGCGGCTGCTCCTGCCTGCCCGACGACGCGGCGGGCCCCTCCCTGCTGGGGGACGACAGCCTCGCCGAATTGTCGCGGATCCTGCGGGCGCGGGCGCTCCGACGGGAGCGGGAGCTGGCGCCGGCGGCGATGACCTCGTGCGGCCCCGTGGCGTCGGGCTTCTGCCATGCCAGGGTCCTGCGGGACGCCGACGGGCGGCACATGGCGTCGGCCGCCCCGGCCTCCCACGCCGTCGTGGAGTCCGGCGCCGGTCGCGCCGCGCTGGCCTCGGCCCTCCTGGCCGGCTGGCTCTCCTGGGGCTGCTCGAAGCCGGGCCCCGAGGAGAAGACGACCCCGCCCGAGGCCGGCGTGCCCGCGACCATGGGCCCCGCCGAAGGGGCGCCGCCGGTGGATCCGCCGGTGGACCCGCCGGTGGAGCCCGCAGCCAAGGGCGCCGACCCCTCCGCCACCTCCGACGCCACCCCCGCCGGGACGGGCCCGGACCGGAGCACGACCAACATCGTGGCCCCCTCGTCCACCAAGCCCGGCATGAAGCCCGAGCCCTGGACCATGCCGCGCTGCTGCATGATGCACATCCTCGTGCCCGACTGCAATTGCAGCCCCCCGCCCGGGACCATCCCGGTCCCCTGACCGCCGCCCGCGGCCCGGTTTTTCGCGACCGGCGGTGGACAGGGCGCGGGTCTTGCAGTAAGTTAATGGACGATTGGAGGGTCTCCCATGATATCCAAGCTTGGTCTGGTTGCGTTGGTGTTGGTTCTGTCGGGCCTCGTCTCCTGCTCGCCGGAAGAGTCGAACTCAAACAATAGCAATCTAAATAACGTCAACAATGTCAACAATTTGAGTAACATTAATAATATTAACAATGTTAATAATGTTAGTAATGTCAACAACATCAACAACACGAACAACACCAACCCGGACACCGACGGCGACGGCGTCCCCGACGTGACCGACAACTGCCCCGACGTGGCCAACCCCCGCCAGGAGGACTTCGACGGGGACGGGCAGGGCGACGCGTGCACCCCCCAGTCCGGCACCGTGCAGGCGCCGTTCATCATCCCGGTCACCCACGACGGGGCCACCTACGACGACGGCCAGGACACGACGCTCTCCCAGTCGGACGTGTTCGACGCGTATCCGCCCAACACCCTCGACGAGAGCGGCCCCGAGTACGTCTACGTGTTCACGCTGCCGCGCCGCATGCAGGTGCAGGCGTACATCGACCTGCCCGAGCCCGCGGGCGTGGACATCGATCTGCACCTGCTGTCCTCCCTGGCGCCGCTTTCCCTGATCTCCCGCAGCAACAACGCGCTGATGGAGACCCTGGAGCCGGGCACCTACTTCCTCGTGATGGACACCTACGTGTCCGGCGGCGTGGAGATGCCGGGGCCGTACGGCCTGCACGTGCGCATCCGCCCCTGGTACGAGGGCACCGTCGACGACCCGATCCCGGTGTGCGCGCCCTCGGTGTCCACCCCCGTGCCCCTGCCGTGCGTGTTCGTCGACGAGCGTGACACGAGCGCGGCCACCTCGGACGTGTTCGACACGTACCCGCCCAACACCACCGACGAGAGCGGCCCCGAGTACGTCTATGCGTTCACCCTCGACCAGGCCGCCTACGTGGCCGCCGAGTTGATCGCGCCCGAGCCCGACGGCGTCGACATCGACGTGCACCTGCTGTCTTCGCTTTCGCCCGTGAGCCTGATCCTGCGCGACAACAACGCGGTCTGGACGCTGCTGCAGCCGGGCACCTACTACGTGGTCGCCGACACGTACCAGGCCATGGCC
>PHBF01000070.1 GCA_002841905.1 Deltaproteobacteria bacterium HGW-Deltaproteobacteria-17 | reverse complement strand
TCTCGCTGCAGTCGCTGCCGCAGTCGTTCTGGCACGCCGCCATGAGCAGGGGGATGGACAGGGTCAGGGAGAGGAGAAAGTTTTTCATGGGTGCACTCCTATGGGGTCACGGGTGGACACCCCTGTTGTACCCCATTTTTGGATAGGTGCAACGCCAGGACAGGTGGGGCCAGGGTGATCGGGTTCACTTTTTCTGGACAAGGGGCCCCGTCTGATGCGGCGGCTCCCGATCGAAATCGCAATCGAAATCGCAATCGCAATCGAAATCGCAATCGAAATCGAAATCGCAATCGAAATCGCAATCGAAATCGCAATCGGATCCCGGCTGGGCCGGTTCCCAGCCTGACGGCCGGCTCCCGCTCGGGGACTTGCGGATCCCGCACAGGACTCGCGGATCCGCTTCGCTTCGCTCGCGTTCTTGGGCCTGCGTACATACGATCTGTTTCCTCGAAGCGAAGTGCAACCGGAGCTTCCGCCCCGTACGGTCCCACGTACGCCCCGTGCGGTCCCACGTACGACGATACCAGGCGTTTGCCCTGACTAGCGGGGGAACTCGAATTCCTTCTCGGGCTCGGGGGGACGGCGGAGCTGGCGCTCGATGTGCCAGAAGGAGAACTCGTGCTCGGTGTAGTTGACGATGCGCAGGTCGAGGACCTGCCGGAACAGTTCGAAGGCGGTCTTGGTGTCCCCGCGGGACCAGGCGGCGATGCCGCTGTAGTAGAGCGCCTCGGACTTCTGACCGGAGTTGCCGGCCCGGGAGATCAACTTGGCCGAGGTGAGCCGGTCGCGGGCGAACGCGGCCAGGTCGTTGGACCACGAATCACCGGAGTAGGCGTCGAGGAACTGGTTCACGCGCTCCATGCGCTCGTCGGTGACGGCGAAGCGCAGCCCGAAGAAGCGCATCCAGATGGAACTGTAGAGCCGGCGGTTGGAGCGGCAGGTGTCGTGATCCATCAGCGTGTGGTACACGTCGAAGGCGGCGTCGACCTGCTCGTAGATGACCAGCGTCTGCAGGATCGAGCCGATGACGTCGCAGGTGGGGGAGCGCGTCAGGGCGGCCTGGAAGAGCTGGAGACCGTTCTCGGCGTTGCCCGAGTCGAAGTAGAGCTTGCCGATGTCGACGACCACCTCGGTGCGCAGCTCCGGATCATTGATGAACTCGAACAACTTCCGGAAGAAGTGGGCGGCTTCGGCCCGCAGCTGGCCGGCCTTCTCGCCTTCCCCGAGGCGGTCCAGGGCCACCGCGTGGTAGCGGGCCACCTTCATGAAGTAATATTGCGTGGACACGGATTCCTTGGACAGCTCCCGCAGCTTCTCCATCAGTTCGACGGCCTTGGCGTACTGCCCGGTCCAGAACTCGAGGCGGAACCAGGACAGCAGGATGCGCGGATCCTGGGTGCGGGCGAAGGTCGTCTGGCAGGTGGACCGCGCCAGGTCGATCTCGCCGCGGAGCATGTACAGATCCACGATGGCCAGGCTCTGCACGGTCAGCGCGCTCTGGTGCGCGTCGGAGGGCCAGCGGGCCTCCATCAGTTTCACCAGGTGCTGCAGGTAGGCATACTCCTGGCGGGCCAGATCCAGGTGCTCGCGCTCGACGAACTGGTAGAAGCGCGAGACGGTGACCTGGAACAGTTCATCCCGCAGTTCGCGGACGAACGGGGTGCGGGCGATCTGCTCCACGAGCACGCGGCGCTGCAGCAGGCTGAACTCCAGGCGGCCAAACTGCCGCTGGACGCACAGGGCGGTCTGCGGGTGGCCGGGGAACGACTTCGCGGTGAGCTCGCAGACGCGGCCCGAGAAGGCGGGCCCCAGCTGGGTGTTCACGTACATGGAGAGGGCCTCGAGCTGGGCGGGCTCGGGCTTGGGGGAGATCAGGTTCATCCAGGCGTCGTGCAAAAACGGGTTGAGTTTGGCCATGGCGGCGCGCACGTCGGCGCCGGGTGTGGCGAAGCAGCCGGGCGTGAACAGGCACATCGCGAACCAGCGGTCGGCGCCGTGGAGACGCAGCCCCTCGGAGGCCCCGGCGAGCCAGGCGGGGACCTTCAGGAAGGTCGTGCCCGCCGGCACCTGCCACAGGGAGAAACTGATCTCCCGCAGCAGCGGCAGCCAGTCCGCGGCCTGCTGCGGGGGCACGCCCTTGTACAGGTCGGCCTCGAGCTCGCTCTGGGCGATGCAGCGCTCCGGGTGCTCCTCGCTCTCGAAGCGGCACTGTTCGGCGCGCACGCGCTCGAGCTCCAGGATGCCCCAGAGGATCCGATCCCGGTTGGGGATGGTGTCGGGGGCGAACCGGTCGATGAAATGGACGATCTGCAGGGTGCGCGTGGCGGAGCCCATCTTCTGGTAGGCGTCCATCAGTTTCGAGGTCTGTTGCATGAACTCCGGGGAGGGGGTGGCCTGTCCGGACTGGAGCCACTGGGCGTAAGGCAGCCAAAGGGTGAAGGCCTCGTTCTCCTGGTTCCGGGAGAGCCTCACGCCGATCTCCCTGCACACCCAGGTGTTCAGGCGGCGCTGCTCGGCTTCGGGCCAGGACTTCCCATGGAAGTACGCCGCCGAGAGCCTCATGCGGAAGTCCAGATCGGACTCCAGCGGCAGCGCGGCGGGGGTCGGCGGCGCGTCGGGCACCTTCAGTTGCGCCGTGGTCGGGCGCGGGGTCCGGGTGACGGTGGTCGTGCAGGAAATCAAAAGCGTGAGCCAAACGAGCCCGGACACGATGCGCATGGAAAAACCTCGCGGAAGACTATTGGGGGAGCAACGCTTCGGACGGTTCGATCTTGGCCGCCTTGTAGGCGGGGAAGAGCGCGCCGAAGACGCAGAAGGCGACGCCGAAGATCACGGTCGAGATCACCAGCCACAGGGGGAAGTGGAAGGCGGTCTCGGGCTTGAACGGGAACTCGGGGACCACGTGCCAGATGACCCAGTCCACGAAGGTCGCGGTGAGCCATCCCAGGGCCAGCCCCAGGGCTCCGTCGAGGAAGCCCAGCAGGGCGGCTTCGGCAAGGAAGATGGATCGGATGTCCCCCCTGTTCGCGCCGATCGCGCGCATGATGCCGATCTCCCTCCGTCGTTCGGAGATGATCATGAAATACGTGTTGGCGATGTTGATCGCCGCGATGATGACGATGACGAAACTGATGAACACGAGGATGCCGGTGATGAACAGGATGACCAGGCCCACCGTCTCGGCGTTGGTGTCCTCCTGCGTGAAGCCCAGCTTCTTGACGAAGGCCAGGAAGCTCGTGATCTGCTTCTTCGACTTCACGCGCACCACGATCGAGGAGTACGTCTCGGCCTTGGGGCGCTCCTTGTCGAGCACGTCGCCGGCCTCGTCCCGGGTGGCGAAGTAGTCGTTGTACCGGGCGGCCACGGTCAGCGGCGCGGTCACACCCAGGGGGATGGCCTTGCGGGAGATGCCAACCAGCTGGAACTTCCGGGTGATCGGGGGGACCGTCTGGGCCTTCGAGGTGAACATCGAGAGCCCCAGATAGGTGTCGAAGGTGAGGCCCAGGAAGGTGCCCAGCGTGGATTTGCTGATCTTCGGATAGCCGTGGGCGGGGGCGACCGAGCCGTTCCACAGTTCCAGCAGGTACGTGGAGACCAGGACCGGGATGGCGTGGTAGCAGTACTTGTAGTACCGGTTGCGCAGGTTGCCCACGTCGGGCTTGTTCAGCGGGAACACCCACACCTTGGCGGGATCCTCCTCCTCGCAGTAGACGCCGGCGCCGCAGTCGTCGGACGTGCTGCAGATGGGCTCGTCGGGATCGCTCTCCAGCGCGTAGTCCTTGAACTGGAACGGGAAATACACGTCGCACTGGCGCACCTCACGCGGGCGCTCCATGTCCTCGGCGGTCTCCTTCTCGTTGCACTGGATGAGGGTGCTGGGCTCGATGCCGTCGGCGAAGATCTCCGTGCGCAGGGGGTTGGCCAGGTGCAGGGCGTCCTGGCCGCCTTCGGCCACGGCCGGGAACGTGAACTTCATCTTGGGATACGCCGTGCGGACCTCGGGACGGCGCCGGATCATCTCGACGACCTCGTTGTCGAGGTAGCGCTTCTTGTGGAACTTCAGGGCCAGGTCGTGGTTGACCGTGCCGTTGGGCTTGCCGTCGATGTAGAAGTCGTTCTCGTCGCAGGCCGAGGAGTTGGCCACCGGCGTGCGGGTTCGGCTGGCCTCGAGGTTGGTCGCCGGCGGGATGACCTCGATCTTGTCCCAGGGGAAGATCTCGCCCTCGACCACGTTGGTGATGCCCAGCCCGAAGGACAGGAACAGGGAGAACGCCCACAGACCGATGACGATGCCGATGGAGGCGACCAGCAACTGCTTGGAGTTGCGGCTGATGTTCTTGCGGACGAGTTTGATGACGTTGATGAGATTCATTTACTTCACCGGCGGGGCTTCCGCGTTTTCGGAAACGATGCGACCGTCCTCGAGATGGATGCTGCGGTCGGTGGCCTTGGACACGCGTTCCTCGTGGGTGATCACCAGCAGGGTGATGCCGTCCTCGCGGTTGAGGGACTTGAACAGTTCGATGACGTCGTCACCGGTCTTGCTGTCGAGGTTGCCCGTGGGCTCGTCGCACAGCAGGATCTTGGGCTTGTTGTACAGGGCACGGGCGATGGCGACGCGCTGCTTCTGACCCCCGGAGAGGTTGGCCGGCTGGCTGTGGATCTTGTCGTGCAGCCCGAACCGCTCGAGCACCTCCACGGCCCGGGAGTAGATCTGGGACTGGGGGATGTTGGAGCCCTGGAAGAAGGCCGACAGGGCGACGTTCTCCCAGCAGGTCAGGTGCTCCATGAGGTTGAAGGACTGGAAGACGAACCCCAGGGTCTCGTTGCGCAGGCGGGCCAGCCGCTTGTCGTCGAGCTTCTCCACCTGCTGGCCGTCGACCACGCAGGTGCCGTCGTAACGGCGATCCAGCCCGCCGACGATGTTCAGGAGGGTCGTCTTGCCCGAGCCGGAGGTGCCCACGATGGAGATGAAGTCCCCATGGTTGATCGTGAGCGTCAGGTCGTGCAGGACCTGCTGACGTCCACCCCCGTGTCCATAATATTTGTTCACCTTGGTAAGGGAAATGATTTCCTCTTTCATCGCTCGCGTATACCACACATGAGGCGGCAGGGAAAGCATCAATACGTGGGGAGTGTCGGATCCCCCGTCAGATTTTTCATTTTTGCGGGAAGTGAGGGGGGACGGCTAGAACAGGATCTCGACCGAGCCGGACACCTGCCAGAAGCCGGGCAGGAACAGGCCGGTCTCGAGCTTGAAGCTCACGTTGGAGAACAGGTCGTAGCGCAGGCCGAAGGTGGCCTCGAGGGCGGCCATGACCCGCGGGATGTCTTCCTTCTCGCGCTGGGGATCCAGCGGGGAGTGCCAGCAGCCGCTGATGGGGTTGGTCGTGGCGTCGCGCCAGTTGTCGGCGGTGCAGTTGTAGGCAGGCGTCGTATAAATGTCGCCCATCACCGCGCCGGCGCCGATGCCGCCGCCGTAGATGAAGTACAGGCCGGTGATCAGCGGCTGGTTCCACACCACGTTGATCTGGCCCCAGGCGAACTTGAAGTTCTGGAACTCGGTGTACTCCATGTCCTCCCAGTCATGACCGATGCCCATCCAGTTGCCGTCGGGGGCCTTGATGTCCCAGTACGAACCCTTGATGATGACGTCGGTGGTCTTGGTGCGGTAGATGAACTTCGCCGAGTAGGCCGGGGTGGCGACCTCGTGGGCGGCGCGCATGAACAGGTTCAGGAAGAACTCCGGCACGATGTTCTGCCGGAACTCCACGCCCAGGCCGAACTTGCGGAGCTTGATCTCGGACTCGTCGTCGGCGCGCACCTCGGTGATGGGGGACGCGATCTCGGACAGGACCACCGGCGCGGGGGACGGCGGCATCCAGGGGGGGGCGCCCTGGGCCCAGCTCATGGAGGACGCTGAAAAGACAAGACAGAAGGCAAGGAATGGAAGCGTGGTTTTCATGTTCGTCTCCTTGTGGGGCCTGCCAGGACGTCGCCCGCCCTGGGGGCGTTTCTTGTTCATAGCAGGTTCGGGTCAGTCCTGCCAGGAGCTGTCGACGAATTCGGAGAAAATCTCGTTGTTGTCGATGACGCGGGAGTGGTAGCAGCCCCACACGTCGCACACGGCCATCTGGTGGGCGGTCTGGCGCTTCGGGGAGAGGTAGATCGAGCGCAGCTCGCCTTCGTCGCAGGTGCACTTCCCGATGACCTCGAACTCGGCCTTGCACACGGGGCAGAGCACCTTCACCTTGTGGCCGTCGGCGAAGGACGGGCCGTATTTCTGGTGATCACCGTGGAACGGGGAGAGCTCGACCATCCCCTGCCGGTCTTCATCCTGCACCCACAGACAGATGCCGGGATACCCGTCGAAGGTGTGTTCCCCGTGCCCGACGAGGTTGTGGCCGTTGGGGCAGAACGCCTGGGTCACGATGATGTAAACATCTTCCTTGACCATGATCTGTGCTTCCGCCGAGGGCTTTTCCTGGAGAATTTTGAGATCCTGTCGGTTGATGTCATCTTTGGGCATAGGGCTTTCCTCCGGTTAGTCAACCTGTTAGTAGTCACTTTGGACCCGTTTGACCAGAGATTTTTTGCAGACACCGATCCATTTCGACGCAGGGCAGCGGAAGACAGGATCGGACGCCCGCCTCCGGGAGCCCGGAGACCTTCTTCATGCAGTGCGCCAGGTACTGCTCGCGCTTCCGGGCGAAGGTGCGCCGCTTGTTGGAGATCACGCTCAGTTTCTCGCTGTCCCGAAGGTTGGGCTGGTTCCGGATGCGCTCGGTCTCGCACTCCAGGAGCCGCCGCACGAGGTTGCCGCACAGGGTGTCGGGGAAGGTGAAGTCCAGGTCGCGGTCCTCGGGGGGGGCTGGGATGTCGGTCACCTGCCCGGGCCTGGGCAGCCCGGGGCCGGGCCCGGGATCCGGGATCAGGGAGCGCAGTCGCGAGGCCCGATCCTCCCAGCCTCCTCCGGCTTCGGAGGAGCCTCCTCCGGCTTCGGAGGAGCCTCCGCAGGCGCCGCCGGCGGTGGTCAGCACGACCAGCAGCGAACAGGCGAGGGTCCAGGCGTGCCGTCGCATCTCAGGTCAGTTTCCGGGGCTTCTGGGACGGCTCGATGATCTCCTCGGGGTGCGTGAAGATGCGCGCCACGCCCTTCTTCACCTGATACCGGGGATCCGCGCAGGCCTCGTCGTGGCCGCACACCGAGCCCGGCGTCTGGTTCTCGTGGTAGACCGTGATCACGCCCTCGTAGTTGCGCAGGATCGACAGGTGATCGTTGCGGGAGATCAGGTACTGCGGCCCGATGGGGATCTTGCCGCCGCCGCCGGGGGCGTCGACGACGAACATGGGCACCGCCATGCCGGTGGTGTGGCCGCGCAGGCTCTCGAGGATCTCGATGCCCTTGGAGATGCTCGTGCGGAAGTGGGAGATGCCGCGGGAGAGGTCGCACTGATACAGGTAGTAGGGACGGACGCGGATCTTCAGGAGCCCGTGCATGAGCTTCTTGATCACGTGCGGACAGTCGTTGACGTTGCGCAGCAGCACCGTCTGGTTGCCCAGGGGGATGCCCACGTCGGCCAGCATCTCGCACGCCCGCTTCGACTCGGGCGTGATCTCGTTGGGGTGGTTGAAGTGGGTGTTGATGAACACGGGGTGGTACTTCCGCAGCATCGCGCACAGTTCTTCGGTGATGCGCTGGGGCAGGACCACGGGCATGCGGGTGCCGATGCGGATCATCTCGACGTGCTCGATCTCCCGCACGGCCTTGAGGATGTATTCGAGCTCCTCGGTCGGCAGGGTGAACGGATCACCGCCGGAGACCAGCACGTCGCGGACCTCCGGGGTGGCGCGGATGTAGGCCAGCTGCTTGTCCAGCGCGTCGCGGTCGAGGTGATGATCCACCTCGCCGACCTTGCGGCGGCGCGTGCAGTGCCGGCAGTACATCGAGCATCGCTGCGTCACCAGCAGCAGCACGCGGTCGGGGTAGCGGTGGGTGAGCCCGTGCACGGGGGAGTCCACGTCCTCGTCGAGGGGGTCGAGCAGGTCGCCCATGTGCACCTGGGTCTCCAGGATCGTCGGGACCGCCTGCTTGCGGACCGGGTCGTTGCGGTCCGCGGGGTCGATCAGCGTCAGGTAGTACGGCGTGATCGCCATGTCGAACGTCTGCAGGGTGGCGCGGACCTCGCGCTCCTCGTCGTGGGACAGCGGCAGCACCTTGTTGAGGGTGTCCACGTCACGGACCGCGTGGGCCAGCTGCCAGCGCCAGTCGTTCCATTCGTTCTCGGTCACGTCCTTCCACAGCGGAATATCACGGTAATTGCGCATGAATCGATCACCTCCGGCGTCAATGCCGGGATTTCTTTAGCATATTTCCCGGGGGTTTGTCACTAGATCACGCGGCGGCGGCGGAACAGGAGCAGGGCGGCCAGCAGCAGGGAAAGCCCCAGGGCGCCGCTGGCGGGGGAGCGGGAGCCGGCGGTGCAGCCGCAGCCGTCGTCCTTCTTGTTCTCGTCGCGGCAGGTGGCCGAGCAGCCGTCGCCGTCGATGAGGTTGCCGTCCTCGCACTCCTCGCCCACGTCCTTGTAGCCGTTGCCGCAGGTCTCGTCGGAGCGGCAGTCGGCGCTGCAGCCGTCGCCGTTCTCGGTGTTGCCGTCCTCGCAGTGCTCCTGCGGATCGAGGATGCCGTTGCCGCAGGTCTCGTCGGAGAGGCAGTTCGCGGAGCAGCCGTCGGCGTCCAGGGTGTTGCCGTCGTCGCAGGCCTCGCCCGCGTCGACGTGGTTGTTGCCGCAGGTCTCGTCGGACAGGCAGTCGGCCGAGCAGCCGTCGCCGGAGAGGGTGTTGCCGTCATCGCAGGTCTCGGCCTGGTCGGTGATGCCGTTGCCGCAGGTCTCGTCGGAGCGGCAGTCGGCCGAGCAGCCGTCGCCGCCGGTGGTGTTGCCGTCGTCGCAGGCCTCGCCGGTCTCGACCACGTCGTTGCCGCAGGACGCCGCGATGGCCTCGATGGCCAGGGCCAGGTTGGGCAGCGGGCCGATGTGCTCGGCGGTGTTCCCGGTCTGGGGGGTGCCCGTGTCGGTGAGCACGCGGCGCACCGTGAGGGGCTCGGGCGGCAGGAGCTTGACGCACCAGCCTGGCGTGAAGTTCACGGTGTCACAGGTCTCGTCGCCGCCGCACTCGCCGGGGGCCGTGCACGCCTGGCCGTTGCCGGCGCGGTGCACGCCCAGCAGCAGGCCCACGGCCGAGGTCACGATGGGTGACGCCGAGGAGGTGCCGCCGAACTGGGCCGTGTAGAACTGGTTGACATCGCCGTTGGGTCCGAACAGGTCGCCGTAGCCGCTGGTGTAGACCAGCGAGCCCCAGCCCTGCACGTCCAGGCGCGAGCCCCAGTTGCTGTACCACTCGCGGGAGCGCGCCGGCGGGCTGCCCGGCGGGGTGCCGGCGCCGACCAGGATGGCCCCGGAGTCGGAG
>PHBF01000069.1 GCA_002841905.1 Deltaproteobacteria bacterium HGW-Deltaproteobacteria-17 | reverse complement strand
TCCGGAGCATCCTGCTGATCCTGCTCAACATCCCGCTGGCCCTGGTCGGCGGCGTCGTCGCGCTGTGGATCACCGGGCAGAACCTGTCGGTCCCGTCCTCGGTCGGCTTCATCGCCCTGCTGGGCATCGCCCTGGAGAACGCGATGGTGCTGGTGACCTACCTGCACCAGTTGACCCGCGACGGCGTGCCCGTCGACGAGGCGTCGGTGCGCGGGGCCTGCCTGCGGCTGCGACCGGTGCTGATGACGGCGCTGACCACCGCCCTGGGGCTGATCCCGCTGCTGTTCAGTTCGGGGACCGGCAGCGAGGTCCAGCGTCCCCTGGCCACGGTGGTGACAGGCGGGCTGGTCACCTCGACGCTGCTGACCCTCCTGGTGCTGCCGGCCTTCTACAAATGGTTCAGGCCTCCGGTGGAGCAGGACACCGGGACCTGACGACGGCGCCTGTCGGTCAGACACAGGGGTAGTTTATGAATTCGTCAAAAATGAAGAGATAATGAAAAAAAATGGCATAATTCATCAAATATGACAAATATGGCTTGAAGTGGAAGTGCCGTCAGGTATAGTTCAGGCATGACGGAGATGCTTTCCACCCACACCGACAAGACCCTCCTCGCGGAGATGGGCCACCGGATCGCGCGGCTTCGCGTGGAGGCGGGGATGACCCAGGCGGGGCTCGCCTATGAAGCCGGGATCTCCAAGAGCACCGTCGAGCGCCTCGAGGCGGGGCGGTCCATCCAGCTGGCCGGGCTGCTCCGGGTGCTGCGCGTGCTGCAGTTGATCGGCCACCTCGACCAACTGCTCCCGGAGCCCGTGCAGGGGCCCATCGCGCTGCTCGACGGAGAAAAGCCCGTCCGGCGGCGCCCGCCGCGGAAGAAGAAGCCCGCCGACGCCGAGGCGGTGCCGTGGCGCTGGGGTGACCAATGACCGCCCTGGCCGAGGTCCGCCTCTGGGGCACCCGCATCGGGGCGGTGCATCTGCCGCCGGGGAGCCAGACGGCGATCTTCGAGTATGATCCGGCGTTTGCCGGCAGCGGGATCGAGGTGTCGCCGCTGGTGATGCCCCTGGCCCGCCGCGCCTACACCTTCCCGGGGCTGCCCCGCGCGGCCTTCCACGGCCTGCCGGGGCTCCTCGCCGACTCCCTGCCGGACCGGTTCGGCAACGCCCTGATCGACGCGTGGCTGGCCTCTCAGGGTCGCGCGCCAGAGAGCTTCAGCGCGGTGGAGCGCCTGTGCTACACGGGCAGCCGCGGCACGGGCGCCCTGGAGTTCGTCCCGGCCGCCGGACCCGAGCCCGGCCGCTCCGAGGTGATCGAGGTGGCCGAGCTGGTCCGCCTGGCCTCGTCGATCCTCGGCGCACGGCAGGACCTGAAGGTGACCTTCTCCGGCGACGGGCAGGAGCAGGCCCTGCGGCACCTGCTGGCGGTGGGCACCTCCGCGGGAGGGGCGCGCGCCAAGGCGGTCATCGCCTGGAACCCGTCCACCGGGGAGGTGCGCTCGGGGCAGGTGGCGGCCGACGGTTTCGAGTACTGGCTCCTGAAGTTCGACGGCGTGGCCGCGAACCGCGACCGCGAGCTGGCCGATCCCGCGGGCTACGGGGCGGTGGAGTACGCCTATCACCTCATGGCCCGGGCCGCCGGGATCGAGATGGAAGACTGCCGCCTGCTCGAGGAGAACGGCCGGCGCCACTTCATGACCCGGCGGTTCGACCGGCTCGCCGGCGGCGACAAGCTGCACATGCAGTCCCTGGCCGCCCTGGCGCACCTCGACTTCAACGCCGCGGGCGCGCACTCCTACGAGCAGGCCTTCCTGGCCATGCGCCGCCTGGGCCTCCCCATGGCCCAGCTCGAGGAGCAGTTCCGGCGCATGGTGTTCAACGTCAGCGCGCGCAACCAGGACGACCACGTGAAGAACATCGCCTTCCTGATGGACCGCCGCGGCCGGTGGCGCCTCTCGCCCGCCTTCGACGTGACCTACGCGTTCAACCCCCGGGGGGATTGGACCTTCCGGCACCAGATGTCGCTCCACGGGAAGAGGGAGGCCTTCGTCCGGGACGACCTGCTGGCGGCCGCGGAGACGGCCTCCCTGGCGCGGAGCCGCGCCGTGCACATCATCGGCCAGGTCACCGGGGCCGTGGCGGCCTGGCCCGACTTCGCCCGGTCCGCGGGCGTCGCCGAGGCCTGGATCGCGGACATCGCCGGGAACCTGATCACGGAGCTCTGAGGGCGGTGTATTGCCGGTGTGTTGGCGCCAGTGAAGCGCTCCTCCGGAGACGTCTGTCTGCACAACGCGTAAACTTAAATTTTCCTTTATCAATGAGCAAATTGACGGTAAAAGCGTTGGGTCTGCCGGGCCAATCCCGGTTTCTTGTGACCCATCAAGGAGCACTCCAGTGACCGACAAAACCGAACAAAATCCTGAAGAAGAAACCAAAAACAAGGATGTGGCTCCCGCAACCGAGAGCGGGGAAACAGAAAAGCCCTCGGAATCCGTTGAAGACTCCGAAGGGGAGAAGGGCAGCCCTCTTCAGCAGGCGGTCAAGGAAATCGTCGAGCCTTTCAAGGGGCTGGCCCACACCAGCCGTTCGCTGTGGGGTCTGTACATCTCGTATGTGCTTGAAGGGATGGCGTACTTCGGCATTCTGACGATCTTTGGCAAGTACCTTTCAGAGAACGTCGGGCTTTCCGACATCCACGCGGGATGGATCTACAGTTTCTTCACCGGAGGCATCACGCTTTCGATGCTTTTTCTTGGTGGAGTCGCGGACAAGATCGGGATTCGAAAGGCCCTGCTCTTTTCCCTTGGCCTGATGTTTTTCGGGAGGCTTTCCTTTGCGGTGTCGGGGACATTTTTTCCGTCAGGTGGAGGTTTTGCCTCGATGATGTTCCTGTTCATCGGGCTTGGGATGCTTCTGGTCGTCATCGGCTACGGGATGTACCAACCGGCCTCGTACTCCGGCGTCAAACAGTTCACCAACGAGAAGAATGCACCCATGGCCTTCGCGATGATCTATGGCCTGATGAATCTCGGGGCGTTCTTCTCCGGTGTTCTGAGCCCCATCGTCCGGAACTCCTGGAACATCACGTCGGTGTACTGGGTCTACGCAGGGTCGTCCGTGCTCGCGTTTCTGTGCGTGCTCATGGTCATGACCGCGCGCGCAGTGAGACGGGACACGGTGACGGACATCTCCGCGAAGAAGCCTGAGGCGACCGAGGACGGGAAGATGGCTGAAAAGGAGACGCAGGCGTCGCTCTTCACGCCGATCTTCATCGGATCAGCCGCCATCGCTGTGATCGCCATGGGCTTCACCATCTACCTGATTTTCACCGCCCAGCCAGGACCCGTGGACAAGCCGCTGGATGAATATGCGTCCAACCTTGGAAAGATCTCCGGTCTTTTGAAGGAGATGGATCCGAAAGATCCAGAAGCCAAGCCCGTGACCGAGGAAGACTTCGTGAAGATCTCGGTGGAAATGCAGAAGATCGGTGACCGGATCGTGGCTCCGGAAGTCCTTCCGGAGGGTGCGCGTGCCGATGCCGTCGCCTATGAATTGGTGCGCTTCATCGTGAAAGAGGAGAGCTCCTTCGCCGGAGGGCTGTGGAGCATGATGTCCCAGTTGCGGACCCCGGTGGCGATGGACACCGAGGAGTCCAGGGCGGTCCGCACGCAGTTGCGCGCGCTGGGGGTTGCATACATGTCGGCCGCCTACCGTCTCGTGGGCAAGTTCAACGCCGATGTTCTCACCCGCATCGCGCTTCAGCAAAAATTGCCTGCCGAGGATTCCATCCCGGTCCCGGACGCCATCCGTGCATCCATCATGGAAATGACCGACGTCAGTCAGTCCGAGATGTTCCTCAAGCTGGCCAGACTTACAAGGGACATCGGCATGGAGTCGACCCGCCTGCTAGGACCCGGCAGCCTTTCGATCCAGCATGTGCTGGATCTGGAGGGCCGTCTGCTCGAGGAGACAGCGAGAAAAGTGGGCGGCGGCTCGGCCTCCGGCGCAGTCGCCGGTCTGCTGGTGCAGAGGTTTTATTCGATCGGCATCTTCCTGATCAAGGAAGTCTCGCCGGTGCTCGTAAGTCAGCCCCAGGACAAGACCCTGGCGCTCAACGAGACCGTCCTCGGCATGTATCTGGGGAATCAGATCGGCTTCGCGTTCCAGATGAAGGAGGCGGGGACCTCGGCGATCGATGTACCGTTTGTGACCTCACTCAAGCTCTTCGGAATGCGATATGGCGGCCCGCTGGGTGCAGTCATCTTCTTCACGGTGTTGCTGATCGTACTGCTGCTGAGAAAGCGCCCGGATCATCCGTTCCACAATGGCAAATTCGTGTTCTTCATCTTCATCCTGATTCCGGTGCAGACCCTGTTTGCCCACAATTGGCTTACGCTTCCGTATTACATTGACCGGGCTTTCGGCGGGACCCCCGTGGGGCAGAACTTTGAACTGTTCTCCAATTTCAATCCGATCCTGATTTTCTTCCTGACGCCATTCGTGGCAGCGCTCACCGTCAAGGTCGCAGTGTACAAAATGATGATGTGGGGAACGCTCGTGATGGCGGTTCCCACGTTCCTGTTGGCATTGCCACCTTCTCCGGCGCTGTTGCTGCTCTACATCCTTCTGATGACTATCGGTGAAGCCATGTGGCAGCCTCGTTTCCTGCAGTGGGTGGCCCAGATCGCCCCGGAGGGCAAGACTGGCGCCTATATGGGCATCGCCCAGTTTCCGTGGTTTCTCACCAAGGTGCTCACCGGCTTTTACAGCGGCTATTTCCTGTCCAAGTACTGCCCGCTTGTCGGTCCGCAGAACACTGAGATGCTTTGGTTCATTTACGGCATGATGGCGTTGGTGACCCCGATCGCCCTGATCGCGGCCAGCCGGTGGATGTCCAAAGGCATGATGAAGGCCCGTACCTGACCTGCCCCCCTGTCACCCATTTGAGATCAGTTTTCATTCCGTAAAACGCTCCACGCGCGAGGACGCCCCAACGGCGGATGAAGTAGGTCACCAGAAGCCGAGGATGTCCTTCAGATCGCCGCGGAACTTCATGCGGTACCGCAGCTCCACGCGGCCCTTGAGCGGCTCCTCGTATTCGTACTGGGTGAAGTCCGGGATGTAGCGGCGCAGCATGCCCTCGAGCCAGAGCTGGTCGAAGAACTTGATCTGCACGCCGCCCTCCTGGCGGTTGCGTCCGAGGAAGCCGACCTCCACCTCGCCCTTCATCGTGATGTGGCGCAGGAAGGTCTTGCTCATGCGCACCTGGAACGAGTCGCTGCCGAGCTCGACGCGGAACAGGTCCAGCCTCGTGACCATCTTGATGGGGTTGGCCACCAGCATCGACAGGAAGTCGCCGGTGACCTGCTTGATGGGTTCGTCGTAGTAGTCGAGCAGGTTGAAGCTGCCCGTGCCGATGCCGATGCCGTCCTTGGGGCTGCCGCGCCAGGCCGAACGGATGTCCTCGGTGGTCCTGCCGGCGGCCAGCAGCATGACGATCTGGCCCTGCTCCATGTCGGGGATGCTCGTGAGGGTGAAGTCGATCTTGTCCAGCGGCCCGGTGAGGTGGAGCTTGACGAGCACCTCGTCGCCGTTGAGGTCCTCGACCAGCGTCGTCCCGCGGATGTTCAGGAACGGTTCCCGGGCGAGATCGAAGTTGATCGTGCCCTCGTCGACGTCGTACTGGCCCCGGAAGAAGGGGATCTTGAAGGTGCCCACGTTCACGGTCAACTGCCCCTGCAGGCGGGGGTCGGCCAGGGTCCCGGTCACCGACATCAGCCCGTCGAGCTGGAGCGAGGCGACGTTGTTCTCGACCTCCAGCTCCCCCGTGTTCAGCAGGGAGATCGCCAGCCGGGTGGCGCCCAGCCAGGGCAGCACGTGCCAGAACGGGCGGTCCGCCTCGTGGAAGCGGTGGACGGTCAGGATCTGCTTGATGACGTCGTACTGCTGGATGTAGCGACCCGAGATCAGGTCGACCTTGCCCGACAACTCCGTCCCTCCGATGGGCCCGCGCAGGCTCAGGTTCGTGTTGACCTCGGCGTTGAAGATCGTGGGGATCGAGTAGGGCACGGCGTTCCCGGCGATGTCCAGCTCGAAGTACACCGAGGGCTCCAGGCGCACCCGGCCCGTGACGCGGAAGTCCCCGTCCTCGAAGCCCAGGATGAACTTCTCCAGGCGGATCTCCTCGTTGCGGAAGTGGATCACGCCCGCCTGCAGGACGATGTTCTGCGACATGCCGCGGATCTTCAACTCGACCTGGCGGGCGGTCAGGGTGCCGAAGACCCGGGGCTTCATGGTGGGACCGTTGATCTGCGCCTGGACGCGGCCGCTGCCCTGGATCGAGCTGAGCTGGCGTCCGAAGAAGTAGGTCAGGATCTCGGGCGGCACCTCGCCGGTGACCCCGAGGTCCCGGAACTCCGGCCCGTCGTCCTCGAACTCGAGGAACCCGGCGATGCGCAACGGGCTGCGCCCCTGCCCGAACAGGTTGGCGGCCACCCGCAGGCACGTGGGGAGCTTGGTCAGTTCGAGCTGGTCGAGGCGAAGCCGCATGCGGGTGCCGGCCAGGGACACCGAGGCGGCCGGGATGCGCAGGCTGCCGGCGATCTGCGGCACCAGCGGTGATCCGGTGACGGCCAGGTGGAGCGGTCCGGTGCCCTCGACCGCGATGACGTTGGCCGGATACAGGAAGTTCAACCGGCGGGCGTCCACGGTGCCGCGCAGGGAGAGGGCGAGCCGGGTCGGGGACACGGTCCCGTTGACGATCACGGGGTTGCCGCCCACATCGAGGGCCACCTCGGAGAGGTGCATGCCCTCGTCGGAGAACGCGACCTCGATGGGGGTGGCGTTCCGGATGACGGCCGCGGGCCGGCCCTCGAAGATGGCCGGGATCAGCGCCAGCAGACCCGCGACGCGGACCGACAGGCGGGGCTGGCCGTCGTACTCGAACCGGATGGCCCCGGTGATCGAGAGGGGGAAGCGGGAGTACATCCGCGGCAGGTGCTTCTCGAGCTGGATGCCGACGAAGTCCAGGTTCACGTTCCAGCGCCCGGCTTCGACCTGGCCCGAGAATTGATGGATCGACCCGATGTCGCCTGAGATCAGGGTCTGATCGCGAGGGCCTGGTGTAAATATCAGCAGGACGTCGCCCAGGTTGCGGAACACGGGGGAGTTGATCTCCTGGAACACGAGGCGGCCGCGCACGCTCCGGACCCCGCTGTAAAACTGCCGCCATCCCGTCGCGTCCGGGGAGACGGTCTCGGCCGTGACTTCACCGGTGATGAAGCCGCGCTGGCCGCCGAAATGGGCCGGGAGCGAAAATGGGTGCCTTCGGAAGACGACGTGGACCTCCGTGGTCCGGCGCCGTTTTTTCCGGGAGGCGGTGACCGTGGCGGACTTCAACTTCGGCGTCGACCTGGACAGTTTTCCCCCCAGCACCGTCTCCAGCACCGTCGGTGTCCGGGCCTGGGACGGCGCGCGGGCCCCGGCGGCGCCAGGCACGGCCGTCAGCAGGAACAGCATCAGGATGAGCACGGGGACGGCCGTCCACTGGGGACGGCACGGCTCGGGGCGGAGGGGGGGCGAGGCCTGCATCCGACCATTATTAGAAGAAATCCTCGCCGGTCACAACTGTTCGTGAATGCACTTGACTTCACGGGATTTTTTTTCTTTAATTGCCCGACAGATTCGGCCATACGCGCACACAGGTTCCATACGTGCGTATTTCCGCCAGGAGTCAAGATCATGAGTCAGATTCAGTGTCCTTTTTGCAACCACGCTAACACCGGGGCGATTCCGTTCTGCTCGGAATGCGGACGGGTGCTCCCCATGGGCGATGAAGCCCAGGTGATGGCCGAGACCATCGGCTCGAGCTTCGAGTTGAAGTGGGCGTTGGTGGGGATGGTCGTGATTTTCCTCCTCTCTTCAATCACCATCTTCGGCTTTCGGTTCATCGGCATGGACCTGTCTTTCATGCGGGCTCCCGAGCCGGCGCGGCTCGACGCCCCCGGGCTGATCGGCCTCTCCCCGGACTGGGTGCTCGCCCCTGTGGACGAACCCGTGCAGATCGGCATCCGTACCCTGGGCGTCGAGGCGCTGACGGCGCCGCACGCGGTCACGGTGAAGGTCTGCGGCCAGGTGGTTCCGGTCGTCAAGACGGCCGCCGCGCCGCTGAAGGCCGAGATCCTGATGCCCTTCGGCGTGCCCATGAAGCGCCTGCGCATCCCGGCCGAGGACAACATCTATTTCGCGCCCCCGCAGTGCAGTCGTGAGGGCTTCTATGACGTGGAGGTCCGCTTCGAGAACGGCACCTCCCTGCGCAAGCAGCGCGGCCTGTTCTACACCGAGGTCACCCGGCCCTGGTTCCTGTTCTACACCGAGACGGGCCTCGACGTGCTCGAGAAGATCCTGAGCAACGCCTCCGCCTCCCCGGAGCAGCTCGTCTATGCCTTCAAGAACAACTTCCGCACGCCCACGGAGGACGCGGTCAAGACCATCTCCTCGATCCTGCAGGAAGAGGAGAAAATGAAGATGCTCAGCATCGGGTTCTGGGGTTTGTTCCTGCTCGAGGCCCTCTCGTTCTTCCTCGGAGGCCTGATCGCCTCGCGGCTCTCCCCGGGCATCACCATCAAGGAGTCCATGACCGCCGGCGTCCTGGTGGTGTTCCTCCTGATCGCGCGCAACATGCTCTTCTTCGGCGCCACGGGCATGAGCTATCTTGTATTTCAATTATTGATCATGTTCCCGACGTATGCTTCCATGGCCACTTTTGGCGGTTACATGGGAGAAAAATGGCAGGGCTTATTGCAGAAAAAGCCCGTGTGAGTTGATTTTTTCATCCAAAGGTAGCCGTTTCCGATGGGATTTGGTACATTCTCCCGGGACGGGGTGCCTTTCGTGACCCGGTTCATCCTGTCGCATGGAGTGAAGGTGATTCGATGCCGACGCCAGTGAAGTTGACCATCAAGTTCAAGGCTGACACCTTGGAGGAATTCGTAGAGCGGTATGGGGTCTATGTCAGTCAGGGCGGAATCTTCGTCCGGACCAAGAAGCCCCTGTCCGTGGGTTCCCTGGTGGATTTCGAATTCAAGCTGCAGAACGGCGGTGCCTTGCTCAAGGGCATGGGGACCGTGGTCTGGACGCGTGAGCACGACCCGGCCCGTCGCGGCGCCCCCGCAGGCATGGGGCTGCGGTACGACTCCCTGGACGAGGAGAGCATCTCCATCCTCACCCGCATCCTGGCGCTCAAGGGTTCCGATGCCGGCTCCGAAGCCGAGGCCGATGTGCCCGCCGAGGCCGCCCAGGTGACCTCCCCCGGACAGCAGCAGGAGAAGACACGGGTCGCGTCGATGGACGTGATCGCCGCCTTGCGTGACAACGTCAAGGATGACGCGCCCGCCGCCGCGCCCATGGGATCGCAGCCCAAGGCCATGCCGAAGTTCGATCTCGACGCCCCGGTGGACCTCGATTCGGGTCTCCCCGGAGGCTCGCCGCCTCTGGACCTGGACCGCCCCATGACCGACGTCCCCCCGGCGATCGAGCCCAAGAAGGGCCTCGACGAG
>PHBF01000068.1 GCA_002841905.1 Deltaproteobacteria bacterium HGW-Deltaproteobacteria-17 | reverse complement strand
CTTCCTGCTGTTCCAGCCGTTCCTGGCGCTGCTCGACCGCCGCACCGCCGCCACCCGCGGACGCGTGGAGTCGTCCCGCGAGCGCCTCGACGTGGCCCGGGACCGCGAGGACGTGCTCCAGAAGGAGCTGCAGCAGCACCGGCAGGAGCAGGCCGTCATCCGTCAGGAGGCGCGCGCCCGCTGCATGCAGGAGGCCGACGGCATGCGTCGCGAGGCGGATCTGGAGGCCGAGCGTGCGCTCGCCGAGTCCGAGAACCAGCTGCAGTTCGAGGCCGAGAAGGTCAAGCGCCAGCTCGCGGCCCAGCTCCCGGCCTACACCGCCAAGCTCGAGGAGAAGCTCTTCAGGAACGAAGCATGACCTGGATCCTCGCCGTCACCACCCCGATCAACTGGCTGGACCTGTTCAACTACCCGCACTTCGGGAAGCCCCTCCCGGGCCAGTTCGCGGGGCCTCCGGTGGTGTTTGTGCTGCTGGACTTCGCGCTGTTCCTGTACCTTTGCCACCGGTTCATCGGGCGCGCGCTGGTGAAGATGGCCCGCGAGGAGAACCGCCGGTTCCAGGAGGAGGTCGCCGAGGCCGTCGCCAAGGAGACCGAGGCCGACCGGCTCGAGGCGTCCGCGCGGGAGCTCGAGACCACGATGGAGCAGCGCCGGCAGGAGATCGCGGACCAGATCCGGCAGGAGATCGGCATCGAGCGCGACCAGATCCTGGGCAAGGCCCGCACCTACCAGGGGATGCGCCAGAACGAGACCCTCAAGCAGGTCCTGATCAAGCGGGACATGATGATCCGCCAGATCCGCGACGAGCTGCTCGTCGAGAGCCTGACGTACCTGAAGACCGACGTCGTCGGGAAGATCGATCCCGCGACATCGCCCCACCTCTTCCAGAAGGGGCTGGATTCCACCTTCCAGGCAACGACGCACCATGAATCATGATCTGATCAGTTCACGCTATGCCAGGGCCCTGATGAAGGCCGCCGCGGGCGACGTCCGCACGGCCCAGCGCCTCGCCCGCGAAGCCGCGCTGGTGAACGACCAGTTCCTCCACGGGCTCTCCGACGTGATGGCCAACCCCATCTTCTCCCACACCGAGCGCCGCGCGGTCATCACGCGGCTGTGTGACGACCACAAGTTCCTCGACGTGACGCGCAACCTCCTGGCTCATGGGACGCATCATGGTCTCCGTGATCTCGTCCCATCCGCTCCCCGCCGATCTGGTCGCCGAATACCGCGCCAAGATCCAGGAACACTACGGGCACAGCGCCCTGATCCGGCAGGAAGTCAACCCCGATCTGATCGGCGGCGTGCTCATCCGCGTGGGCAACAAGCTCGTCGACGGCTCCATGGAGGGCTCCATCCGGCGGTTCTGCGACCGCCTGAACCTGAGCCTGTGATCTTCAGGAATCAAACCTATGCAGCTTCGACCCGATGAAATCAGTTCCATCATCCTTCAGGAGATCTCCCGCTTCGAACACCGCGTGGAGGTCAGCGAGGTCGGCACCGTGCTCTCCGTCGGTGACGGCATCGCCCGCGTCTACGGGCTCGAGAACGTCATGTCCGGCGAGCTCGTGGACTTCGGCCACGACCTGTTCGGCATGGCCCTCAACCTCGAGGAGGGCTCCGTCGGCTGCGCGCTGCTGGGCAACTCCTCGCACCTGAAGGAGGGCGACCTGGTCCGGCGCACCGGCGACATCGTGAAGGTGCCCGTGGGCGAGGCCATGCTCGGCCGCGTGGTCAACGCGCTGGGCGATCCCATCGACGGGCAGGGCGACGTGAACGCCGCGGCCCACCACCCCATCGAGACCAAGGCGCCCGGCATCGTCGACCGCCAGGGCGTCTGCGAGCCCCTGGAGACCGGCATCCGCGCCATCGACGCGCTGGTGCCCATCGGCCGCGGACAGCGCGAACTGATCATCGGCGACCGCCAGACCGGCAAGACCAGCCTCCTGATGGACATGATCATCAACCAGAAGGGCAAGGGCGTGAAGTGCGTCTACGTGGCCGTGGGGCAGAAGCAGAGCACGGTGGCCACCCTGGTGGACCGCCTGCGGTTCTACCACGCCATGGACTACACCACCGTCGTGTGCGCCTCGGCCGCCGACGGCGCGCCGCAGCAGTTCCTGGCCCCGTACGCGGGCATGACCATGGGCGAGTACTTCCGGGACCGGGGCGAGCACGCCCTGGTGCTCATCGACGACCTGAGCAAGCACGCCGTGGCGTACCGGCAGATCTCCCTGCTGCTGCGCCGGCCGCCCGGCCGCGAGGCCTATCCCGGCGATGTGTTCTACCTGCACTCCCGCCTGCTCGAGCGCGGCGCCAAGCTCTCCGACGCCCGCGGCGGCGGCTCGCTGACGGTCATCCCCGTGGTCGAGACGCAGTCGGGCGACATCTCGGCCTACATCCCGACCAACGTCATCTCCATCACCGACGGGCAGATCTTCCTCGAGGGCGAGTTGTTCCACGCGGGCCAGCGGCCGGCGATCAACGTCGCGCTGTCGGTCTCCCGCGTGGGCGGCGCGGCCCAGACCAAGGCGATGAAGCGCGTGGCGGGCCCCCTGCGGCTGCAGCTGGCCCAGTACCGCGAACTGCAGGCGTTCGCCCAGTTCGGCTCGGATCTGGATCCGGTCTCGCGCAACCAGCTGGCGCGGGGCGAGCGCATGATGATGCTGATGCGCCAGCCGCTGGGCATGCCCCTGCCCATGGCGCGCCAGGTGATCATGCTGTCCGCGGGCACCCATGGGTATTTTGATCATTGCCCAGTTTCCCAGATGCCCCGTCTGCTGGAGGAGTTGACCACCCACATCACCGCCCACGGCCAGAGCGTCGTGCAGCGGCTCGAGGAGCTCGGCCAGATGACGCCCGAGCTCGAGCAGGAGTTGACCGACCTGATGGATCAGTTCAAGGCCAACTTCGTCGTGCAGGAGGCATAGCGGACCATGCAGGATCTGCGGACGATCAAGCAGCGCATGGGTTCGATCCGAAACATCCGGAAGATCGCCGACGCGATGAAGATGGTCTCCACCGTCAAGTACTGGCGCCTGCTGGAACAGTTGCGTAAATCAAGAACCATCAGCGAGGAGATCAAGACCTTCATCCCGCCCAACCTGCTCCCGTCCGCGCCGGCGGCGGCCGACGACGGGGTCACCCTGGTGCTCGTGTTCTACCCCCACCGCGGCATGTGCGGCTCCCTGACGCAGAACCTGACGCAGGCCATCGCCCAATGGTATCCCGAGCCGGAGAACCAACGCTTCGCCGTGTTCGGCAAGAAGGGGATCTCCGCGCTGCCGGCCGAGTCGTTTGCGCGCCTCGAGCAGGCCCCCGGGCTCTCCACCGAGAACCTGGACCACGAGGCCGTGATCGCCCTGTCCCGGTTCGTCGCCCACGGCGTGACCGCCGGCCGCTTCGCCCGCGTCGAGGCGGTGGTGGCGGAGTTCCACAACATGCTGCGCCAGAAGCCCGAGCGCGTGACGCTGGTGCCGCTGCCCGAGCCCGAGGCCGACCGGGACGTCGAGGTGGACCTTGAGCCCGACCCCGCGACGCTGCTCCAGTTGTTCCTCCCGCTGTACCTGGAGTGCCAGCTCCGCCGGGTGGTGTACGAGTGCATGGTCTCCGAGCATGCCGCGCGCATGACCGCCATGGACAACGCCTCCAAGAACGCCCAGGAGCTGCTCGAGAACTTCCGGCTCGAATACAACAAGATCCGTCAATCGAAAATCACACTGGAACTGATGGAGATCATCAGTGGTTCCGAGGCCATGCAATGAACGAGAACAAGGGTGTCATCCTCCAGATCATCGGTCCCGTGGTGGACGTCTCGTGGGAGAACGGCGAGCTGCCGTCCATCGAGACGGCGCTGCGCATCACCAACCCGGTCATCGACGACCAGGAGTGGAACCTCGTCGTCGAGGTCGCCCAGCACATCGGCGAGCGCACCATGCGCTGCATCGCGCTGGACACCACCGACGGCCTGCGCCGCGGCCAGCCGGTCCTGGACACGCAGTCGCCGGTGCAGGTGCCCGTCGGACCGCAGGTGCTGGGCCGCATCATGAACGTCATCGGGCAGCCCGTGGACCAGCAGGGCCCCATCGGCTCCTCGCAGTTGTTCCCGATCCACCGCGCCCCCCCGAGCTTTGTGGAGCTGGACACCAAGGTCTCCTACCTCGAGACCGGCATCAAGGTCATCGACTTCCTGGCGCCGTTCCGCAAGGGCGGCAAGATCGGCCTGTTCGGCGGCGCCGGCGTGGGCAAGACCGTCATCATCCAGGAACTGATCCACAACGTGGCGCTCCACCACGGCGGCACCTCGGTCTTCTGCGGCGTGGGCGAGCGCACCCGCGAGGGCAACGACCTGTGGGTGGAGATGAAGAACTCCGGCGTCCTGGACAAGGTCGCCCTGATCTACGGCCAGATGAACGAGCCGCCCGGCGCCCGCGCGCGGGTCGCCCTGTCGGGCCTGACGGTGGCGGAGTACTTCCGGGACGTCGAGGGGCAGGACGTGCTGTTCTTCGTGGACAACGTGTTCCGCTTCACCCAGGCCGGCAGCGAGGTCTCGGCGCTGCTGGGGCGCATCCCGTCGGCGGTGGGCTACCAGCCGACCCTGGCCCAGGAGATGGGCGAGATGCAGGAGCGCATCGTGTCCACCCTGCGCGGCTCGATCACCTCGATCCAGGCGATCTACGTCCCCGCCGACGACCTGACCGATCCGGCGCCGGCCACCACGTTCTCCCACCTGGACGCCACCACGGTGCTCTCGCGCCGCATCGTCGACATGGGCATCTACCCCGCCGTGGACCCGCTGGAGAGCAGCTCCACGATCCTCGCACCCGACGTCGTCGGCGAGGAGCACTACAGGCTGGCCCGGCGCGTCCAGGAGATGCTGCAGCGCAACCAGGAGCTGCAGGACATCATCGCGATCCTGGGTATCGACGAACTCAACGAGGAGGATCGGCTCGTCGTGTCGCGGGCCCGCAAGATCCAGCGGTTCTTCTCGCAGCCGTTCCACGTGGCCGAGAACTTCACCGGCATCCCGGGCGTGTTCATCCCCGTGACCGAGACGATCCGCGGCGCCCGCGAGATCGTCGACGGCCTCTGCGACACCCTGCCCGACCAGGCGTTTCTGCTGTCGGGCACCATCGACTCCGTGCGCGAGAAGGCCGAGTCGCTCACGCAACGCAAACTGTTCTGACGGTCGTGACACGATGAAGAAGACTTTTTCCGTACGTGTGATACACCAGAGCCAGGGCGTCATGATGCGCCTCAACGACGCCCGCCTCGTGGAGTGCCGCGTGGCCGGCGGCGAGGTCGGCATCATGGCCATGCACGTCCCCTGGATGAGCGTGCTGGAGCCGGGTCCCCTGCGCGTCCACACGGGGCGGCGCGTCCACGAGCTGCTGGTCCGGGGCGGCCTGATCCGCATGCTGGCCGACGGAAAACTGTCCTGCATGGTGCAGGACATCTTCGACGCCGATCACATCGACGTCGAGGACGTGCGCAGACATGTCCTCGCCCTCGAGGCCCGGCAGCCCTTCCCGGTGGACGAGTTCGAGGACCTCGAGCGCGACCTGAGCTGGCACCGGCAGTGCCTGGGGGCCGTGGAACGGCACCTGGGCGCCCTGGTCCAAGGAGTGGATGATGAAGAAGAAGAGGAATAGAAAAGGCCGTTCCGAGGGTTCCGGTGGAGGGATGATGATGGGCATGCGCCGCGGCTTCAAGAACGCCGCCCATTCGGTCACGGGCCAGAAGCAGAGCAAGAACAAGGCGCTGGACTGGGTCCTTACGGTGGCCACCGTGCTGATGGCCGCCTACCTGATCTATAAATTTTTTATCAAGTGATTTTATGCGTTTTCTTTTTACAGTTACACTCATTCTTTCCTTTTCTCTCTCCGCGGGCGCCCAGATGGCCCCGACCCGGGGAAAGACCCCGGCCAAGCCCAAAGCCAAGCCCAAGGAGCCCTGGAACAAGACCCCGATGCTCATCAAGGACATCAAGCGCATCACGGTCCCCACCAAGGGCATGGACCGGGAATGCCTGGCCCGCCTGAAGGCCGCCGGAATCCCCTACCAGTTGTTCGACAACGTCGCCCACGTGACCACCCCGATCAAGCCGCTGACGACCAAGCTCGGCGGCGTGGTCTACCGTCGCGCCTGGAACAACCCCGACGCCCCCTGGATCCTGGAGTGCAAGACCGTGGAGAACCTGATCCTGGCCGGGCCCAAGCTGCAGAAGTGGGGCATCGCCTCGATGTATTGGAACTCCGCCTGGCGCGTGTCGTACGTCGAGGGCAAGAACCAGCTCTCGCGGCACTCCTTCGGCGAGGCCCTCGATGTCACGGCCATCGACGGCTCCTTCGGCTACGCCTCCCTGGTGAACCACTGGGAGAGCGGCAGCCGTTCCCCCAAGGCCCGCGCCCTGCACGGCGTCTCCGCGGCCCTGCGCGACTCCGGGCTCTTCTCCTCGGTGCTCACCCCCGCCTACAACGCGGCCCACCGCGATCACTTCCACATCGACTCCCCGTCCCGATCGCACAAGCTCGCGGTCAAGTACGACGTGAAGTCCCTGGAGGCGCCCGACAAGGCCCCGACCACGCCGGACATGAAGCCCGACGCCCGCCGGGACCACGAGCTGCAGGGACCGCTCCCGCGCCCGTACGAGCCCCCCCGCTCCCGCCCCCGGCACTACTGACAGCGGTGGTCAAATCCACTGATCCCCTTTCCCAATCCATGATCAAGTACCCGCCCAGCGGGTTGATTGAATGACCCAAGTCCTTGCATCGCACTCTGCTTGAGTTTCAGTCGGGATCATCGAACCTGATCACTGCTGTCAGAACGTGAAACTGAGGGCGAAACCGCAGCCCGAGGGGCCGCAGGAGGGAAGCAGGGACAGGTTCTGCGGAGCCGGTGTCGACGTCCGCCTGGACGTCCACGGGAAAAGCAGGATCGCCACGCCGGTGGCCACGCCGGTGATCAGCGCGCCGCCGATCAGCACGTCGGTCCAGGTGCGGTACCGCTCGCCGCGGTCCTTCACCGAGGCGTCCCCGGTGTCCTTATACTGGGTCTGCAGGTCCAGGGTGCGCAGCCCTGTCATGATTCCTGAGATGGTCAGCACCGAGGTCGCGGCCAGGCCCGTCCAGAACCACCACTGCTTGGTGAGGTCGTGGGACGGGGCGGCTGGCGGCTGCCCACCGTCCGGAAGCACGCCCGGCGTCATGGGCGCGTCCACCGACGACGGCACCACCGGCGACTTCCGGTGCACGTCCTCGAGGACGAAACGCAGAAGCGTCATCCCCGGCACGCCCACGTCCACGAGCTGGGAGATGTCCTTGTAGCCCGCCTTCTTGAGCACGATCAGGTGCGGGGTGGTGTCCAGCTCGAGCATCAGCGGGGTGACGCCCACGGGCGCGCCGGTGAAGGAGTCGACGTGCACCTCGGCCCCCACGGGCTCGGACACCACCGCCACCTTGCGCAGGCCCGGGGCGGTCCGGGTGTGGGCCTCCTGCAGCTTCTGCGCCTCCGCCAGCTTCCTCTCGCACTCGGCGATGTGGTTCTGCACGTGCGGGATCAGCGGACTGGAAAGATTTTTCGAAATGAACAATTCGTAATACAGGATGGCCTTCTGGTAGTGCTCCATGCGATGGAGGCATTGTGCAATATTATAATAGATCGCGGGGTTGAAGTCGGCCTCGAAGGCCTTCTGGTATTCGATCAGGGCCTTGTCGAAGGCGCCCTCGCGGAAATACTGATCCGCGATGATCAGCGCGCCCGGGGCCTTCGGCGGCCGCACCTGGGCACCGGCGACGGGGGTGGACAGGAAAAACAGACCCAACAGCGAAACGATCCAAACAACCCGGTTCATGCGCACCTCGTTCTGGTGCAGACATGGTACCGCGAACCCGCGAAATGGCAAGACGGGAGATGGGCCCGGCCGGCGCCGATCCATTTCCCCGTTGTGTTCGGCGGGCCGGTTCCCCTACAATGCCCCGGAGGTGGAGGACATCATGACCGAGGAAAAACACTGGCTTGTCCGTCCGGAGCTGCTCGAACGCTTCATGCAGGACGTCTTCACCGCCGTGGGCGTGCCCCGCGAGGAGGCCGCCGTAAGCGCCGACGTGCTGATCACATCAGATCGGCGCGGCATCGAGAGCCACGGCATCGGCCGCATGAAGACCATCTACTACGACCGCATCCGCCTGGGCATCCAGAGCCCGCTCACGCAGTTCGAGATCGTGCGGGAGACGCCCACCACCGCGGTCGTCGACGGCCACGACGGCATGGGGCACGTCATCGCCAGGCGCTGCATGCAGATGGCCATCGACAAGGCCCGGGAGCATGGCCTGGGCATGGTCACCGCGCGCAACTCCACCCACTACGGCATCTGCGGATACTACCTGCTCATGGCCGCAGAGGCCGGCATGATCGGCGTCACCGGCACCAACGCGCGGCCGTCCATCGCGCCCACCTTCGGCGTGGAGAACCTGCTGGGGACCAACCCGCTGACGTTCGGCCTGCCCACCGACGAAGCGTTCCCGTTCGTCATCGACGCGGCCACCTCGGTCACCCAGCGCGGCAAGATCGAGGTCTACGACCGCGCCGGGAAGGACATCCCCGAGGGATGGGTCATCGACCAGACCGGGAACTACCGCACCGACACCGCGCAGATCCTGAAGGATCTGGTGAAGGGCACCTGCGCCCTGGTGCCCCTGGGCGGACAGGGGGAGGTCACCGGCGGCCACAAGGGCTACGGCCTGGCCACCTTCGTCGAGATCGCCTCGGCGGCTTTGTGTGAGGGATCGTACATGAAAGGCCTGCTGGGCTTCTCCGACGGCAAGCCCGTGCCCTACCACCTGGGCCACTTCTTCCTGGCCATCGACATCGGGCACTTCGTGCCGCTTCCGGGCTTCAAGGCCATCGCGGGCGACATCTGCCGCAGGCTGCGCGCCTCCCGGCCCGCCCCGGGCTGCGATCGCATCTACACCGCCGGCGAGAAGGAGTACCTCGCCGGCCTCGCCGTCGCCGAGCGCGGCGTCCCCGTCAATGAGCAGCTGCGGCGGGAGATCGATCAGATGAGATCTGAGTGCAAACTGATCGGCTACGAGTTCCCGTGGGATTGAGGTTGTCTAGAACAGCCCCGTGACCTCGCCGTTTTCGTCGATGTCCATTCCCTCGGCGGCGGGGACCTTCGGCAGGCCCGGCATGCGCATGATCTCGCCGGTGACGGGCACCACGAAGCCCGCGCCGGCGGCCACGATCACCTCGCGCACGGTGGCCACGAAGTCCTTGGGACGCCCCAGCAGGGCGGGGTTGTCCGAGAGCGAGTTCTGGGTCTTGGCGATGCACACCGGCAGCTTGTCGTAGCCCAGCTTGTTGATGCGCTTGAGATCGGCCCGGGCCTGGGGCGTGTAATCCACGGCCTGGGCGCCGTAGATCTCGCGTGAGACGGTGGCGATCTTCTCCTCGATGGACCAGTCCAGCTCGTACAGGGGCTTGTAGGAACCCTTGAAGTCAGTCGCGGTCTGCGCCACCAGCGCGCCCAGCTCCAGGGCGCCCTCGCCTCCCTTGCCCCACACGTCGGCCCGCGCGCAGGCCACCTTCTCGGCGCGGCAGAAGGCCTCCACGGCGGCCAGCTCCTCCTCGGAGTCCTGGGCGAAGACGTTGATCGCGACGACGCACGGAACCTTGAATTTTTTAATGTTTTCAATATGTTTGGCGAGATTGGGAAGCCCGCGCTCCACGGCCCCGGGATCGACCTTCTTCAACTCGCTCTTCTTCACCCCGCCGTGCATCTTGAGCGCGCGCACGGTGGCCACGAGCACCACCGCGCGGGGCGAGAAGCCGGCCGAGCGCGACACGATGTCGAAGTACTTCTCCGCGCCCAGGTCGAAGCCGAAGCCGGCCTCGGTGACGACCCAGTCCGCCGAGCGCAGCGCCAGCCGCGTGGCCATGACCGAGTTGGTGCCCTGCGCGATGTTGGCGAACGGGCCGCCGTGGATGAAGGCCGGGACGCCCTCGATGCTCTGCACGAGGTTGGGCTTGAACGCCTCCTTGAGCAGCACCGACATCGCGCCCGACGCCTTCAGCCCCCTGGCGGTCACGGGATCCTGGTCGTAGTTGAAGCCCACCAGGATGTTGTCCAGGCGGCGCTTGAGATCCGTGAAGCTCTCCGTCAGGCAAAGGATCGCCATGACCTCGGAGGCCGCGGCGATGTCGAAGCCGCCCTCGCGCGGCGTGCCCATGTTGCGGCCGCCCAGGCCCACGATGATCTTGCGCAGGCTGCGGTCATTCATGTCCATGACGCGCCGCCAGTAGATCATCCGGGGGTCGATGCGCAGCGGGTTGTCGTGATGCAGGTGGTTGTCCAGCATCGCCGAGAGCAGGTTGTTGGCCGCGGTCACCGCGTGGATGTCGCCGGTGAAGTGCAGGTTGATGTCCTCCATGGGCAGCACCTGCGACCAGCCGCCGCCGGTGGCGCCGCCCTTGACGCCCATGACCGGTCCCAGGGACGGCTCGCGCAGCGCCAGCGCCGTCTGGTGGCCCAGGCGCTGCAGGCCCTGCGCCAGGCCGATGGACACGGTGGTCTTGCCCTCCCCCGCGGGGGTGGGCGTGATCGCCGACACCAGGATCAGGTTCCCCTTGTCGCGGCAGCCGCTGGCCTGCCGGCACGTGCGTGCGCTGATCTTGGCCTTGTACCGGCCGTACAACTCCAGATCCTCCTCGAGGAAGCCGAGCTTGGCGGCGATCTCCCCGATGGGCCGCAGTTGGACTTGTCGTGCGATTTCCAGATCCGTAGGCATGTCTTCTCATCCTTCCCCCGTCCGGACGCGAACGGGAGCCTTCACGGTAATCACTCGGGGAGCGAGGTCAACGCCTGCCTCAGCCGCCCGAACTCCG
>PHBF01000067.1 GCA_002841905.1 Deltaproteobacteria bacterium HGW-Deltaproteobacteria-17 | reverse complement strand
GCCGTCGGCGTCGGCCAGGATCGCCTCGCGACCGGCGACCGCGGGCCTGAACATCTGCAGTTCGGAGCGGGATCCGAGCACCAGCACGTTCCTGGTCGTGGTCCGGACGTTGCCCACCGGCGCCGGGTGCTGGAAATTCTGGAGGACCTTCAGATCGCGGCCCTCCAGCAGCTGCAGCTGGCTGCCCAGCTCCGCGAAGAGCCGGTCCCCGCCCGCGGCCTGGTGTACGAGGGAGTGTTAGAACTCGCCGCCGGTCGAGCCGAGCATGACCGCCTCGCGTCCGATCTTCCATCGGGGGGCGTCGTAGGTGAGCAGCCGGTTGGCCATGGCGTCAGGGAACACGAAGGACTTCCCAGACGCGGTGAACGTGCCGAAGGAGGTCGGGGCCTCGCTGCGCCGGCGCTCAGTGACGATCCACCTGCCGGAGGCCACGTCGTACAGGCGGAACACCCCGCGCCGGTCGAAGATGGCGATGTGCGCCCCCGTCGGGGAGACGACGATGTCCTGCAGGGAGAGGCCCAGGTCGGGCCACAAAGGCACCATCGTCCGTGAGATGGTGTCGATGCGGACCATCCTACCGTCCATCAGGCCTGCGATGAGGTCGGCGGTCCCGGGCAGCGGCTCGAGGAAGAACACCGTGTCCAGGTCCGTGGGGAGCCGGTGCGTCTCCCTTCCGTCCGGGAAGGAGCGGAAGATCCACTCCCCGTTCTGGTCCACAGACACCAGCCGGGTGCCGGTGGTGTCGAACGTGGCCTGGCAGATCGGCGCCGTGTGTCCGGCCAGCTTGTGGGAGGGAAGCCCCGTCTCCGTGTTCCAGACCCGCAGCGACGGCTCGTTGGAGACGAGGATCAGGTGTTTCCCGTCGGGCGAGGGATGGAGCCGGTGGCGCGTGTACAGATCCAGGTTCAGGGGCGGGTCGATGGGGATCCGACGCTCGAAGGAGAGGTGCGTGGACTGCCGGGCCATGACGTAGAGGCCCAGCGCACGGGCGGTCAGGTCCAGGCAGCCTGGCTTCCCGTCGCAGAACCCCGGGTGGACCAGCGGGCTGCTGGGGTTGCCCGGATGGTGAAGCATCGCGGCGGCGGCGTGAAGCCCCGCCTCGAGAAAGAACCGCTCCTTGAACAGGTGCTCGGCCCGGGCCAGGTGCGCCTCGGCGAGCCGGTAGCTGGAGGTCCGCTCCTCCTCGATCTTCCGTTTCAGGGAGTCCTGCGCGAGCTCCTTCTGCCGTTTCTCCTCCTCGCGGGCCACCTTCTCCTGCCTGCGGGCCTTGTTCTCGCGATCGCCGGCCACCTGCGCCCGGGTACGGGCCTCCGACTCCTGCCGCCAGGCCCGCGTCATGAAGACGGCGGTGCCGACGATCGCCAGCAGGACGATCAGCGCGGCCGAGACCACCAGACGGTTTCGCCGGATGAAGCGCCGGACCAGCTCCCAGTTGGAGTAGGCGTAGATGCTGACCTTCTCCCCGGAGAGCCAGCTGCCGACGTCGCGCGCCATCTCCGAGCAGGAGCCGTAGCGGAGCCGTTTGTCCTTCTGGAGGGCCTTCTCGGCGATCGCGCACAACTCGGCGGGCGCGTCGGGCACCCGGGAACGCACCGGGGTCAGCGGCTCCTGGACCACCCGAAGCATCACGCGGTGGGGGTGTCCGCCGGAGAACGGGGGCACGCCGGTGAGGAGCTCGTACAGGATCGCCCCCAGACTGTAGATGTCGCTCTGGTGATCGATCTCGTCGAGGCGGCCGAGGGCCTGCTCGGGCGCCATGTACGCGGGGGTCCCCAGGGCGGTGCCGAACACCGTGGCCGAGTCGTCGGTCTCCCGGATCTGGCGCAGCTCGCTGGCCAGCCGGCGGTCGGAGTCGTCGACGTCGCCCTGGACCTTGGCCAGCCCCCAGTCGATGACCATGGTCTCGCCGTACTCGCCCAGGATCACGTTGGCGGGCTTGAGGTCGCGGTGGATGATCTTCCGGTCGTGGGAAAACGCCATGGCGTTGCAGATGTCGCCGAAGTGCGGCAGCAGGCGCAGCCGCCCGGCGGGCGTCGGATCCTGGCGGAGCGCGTCGGCCAGGGAGCGACCCTGGATGAAACGCATCGTGTAGTATGGGTTTCCGCCGGACTCGCCGAGGTCATGGATCGGCACGATCGAGGGATGCTCGAGCTGGCCCGAGAGCTGGACCTCCCGCAGGAAGCGGCGCGTCCGCGTGTTGGTGGAGGCGTCCCGCGCGGAACCGGGCTCCCCGTCCTCGGAGAGCAGGCACTTGAGGGCCACCTCGCGCTGGATCTTCTGGTCGCGGACCCGCAGGACGCGTCCCATGCCACCGTGCCCGATCTCGCCGAGCACCACGTACCGCGCGTCGATGAGGGCCCCCGGTCCGGCCCCGGGATCGGCCGGGGAGGAGGTCCCCGGGGAGGAGTCGGCGCTGCCGGCGTCGATGGTGTCGGCGCTGGCCACCGGCAGCGACACCGTGGGCGCGGAGGCGGGATCCGCGGCAGCCAAGGGGGCCGGCACGTTCCCGGGAGAAGGGCGGTGGTTCTCCGTCGTCGGGACGTTCGGTGGTGGGGTTGGATCCCGGGGTTCGGTCATGGTGTGGACAGCCTCAGTGCGTATGGTTTTATTTTCATTTCCCGGACGTGACAAGCGTTTCGTTCGGGAATGTGCCGATTGGGGTCATGACAGGGCGGGGGTATTCATGGTACACACGGGGATGTGGGAAGGGGCTGTGTCTTGAAACGGATGATCATGATGGGTCTGTCGCTGGTGATCGCGACGGTCGCGGGCTTGTCCCCGGCCGCCGGTGCCGACCGCGTGCTCGTGATCCCGAACAAGGGCTTCGGTTCCATGTTCAACGACCTCAAGCAGTTCAAGAATCCGAAGGAAAACATGTTCAACCGCTGGATGGGTTCGGACACGTCCCGCCTGTACGTCACGTTTCCCGAGGGCACCGAGGTTGCAGGCGTGAAGACCTATGCGGGCTTCTGGGCCCACAAGATGAAAAAGCAGGACACCAACGAGCCGTTCTTCATCAGCGGCGATTATGAGTTCATCTATTACAAGTTCACCGGCATCAGCACGCTGGGCGAGCGCATGACGTACAACATGTACCGCCTGCGCATCAACGCCGAGACCCTCCTCTCGGAGGAGAACGGCGTCTCGATGCTGTTTCGCGACCTCGAGGTGCAGCAGTCCAACTTCGACAGCAACTTCGTGCGCGGGACCGTGGGGCTGGGGGTGCCCTTTTTCAAGTTGCGCTCCCGCGAGGTCGGCGTCCTGGTGAGCGGGTACACGGGGGTGGCCGTCCAGAGCAACTTCGCGGCGCGCATCCCGGGCATTGATCGGGGGGAGGAGGCGCCCCGCGGGGCCAGCTCCACCTCGGGCCTGGAGTTCAAGTTCACCTGGCGCCGCATCCTGGGCCACCTGAAGTTCCAGTTCTCGTTCTTCAACCCCGACAGCATGTTCAACCGGTACACCATCCGGATGAGCATCCGCAATGTCCTGTTCGACGGCGACTACATCTGGATCCAGCTCGACTCGGAGCTCCCGATCCTCGGCAGCTCCTACCAGGCGAACATGATTTTTCTGAGTTATTATAGAAAATTTTAGACGATTATTTTCTGACCACACGGAAGCCGATGAAATAGTCGCGGATATGTGGATAGGTGGTGCTCCGGTCGCTGATCTCGCATGAGCCGGACGCGTGGGTCCAGTCGCCGCCCCGGCGGCAGCGGTAGTTGTCCGTGGTCGAGGAGGGCCCGCGGTAGTCGGTCAGCGCCCCCGCGGGGTAGTTCGCATACAGGTCCCATACCCATTCCGAGACGTTGCCCGTCATGTCGTACAGCCCGAGCTCGTTGGGAAGTTTGCCGGCCACGGCATCGGAGCGCTCCGTGGGGGTGGCGCCGGGTTCTCCCGAGCCGAATCCGAACACGGCATAGTCCCCGATGAGGTTGGACCCGTCGGAGCCGGCGAAGGGCTTGTCCCAGGCGTCGATGGCGCCCATGGCGGCCCAGATCCACTCCATCTCCGTGGGCAGGCGGTAGCCGTTGGCGGTCCAGTTCGCGGTGACCGAATTCCAGGTGGCATTGTTGCTGGTCGGGATTTCGCTGTAGACGAGGTTGGCGAAGTTCACACCGCTCACGCTGTATACCGGGGTCAGGCCTTGATGAAGGCTGAGCTTGTTGCAGAACGCGATGGCGTGGTACCAGTTGACCCGCTGCACAGGATCGCCGGCGCCGCCGCCTGAATAGGTGTCGCTGCTGGGATCGGTGCCCATGATTTCGGTCCACTGGCCCCGGGTGATCTCGGTCTCGCTGATGCGGAAGGCCGTGACGGTGCTGGTGTCGGCCAGGTTGGCGTTCCTGTGGAAGGTGCCGCCGGGCACGTTCACGAGGGTGATGAACTCGCAGGCCGGGATCGCCGAGAGACAGTCCTGGCTGCACTCGATGGTGCCCGTTCCCAGCCCGAGGGTGCGGCAGGTGACGCCGTCGAGGTTGGCGCCGTCGCACCCCTCCAGGAACTCCCTCTGGATCAGCGCATCGCCGCATCGTCCGAAGGCCTCGCACGGGGCGAGGTCGAAGCGGCATTGGTCGGAGCACAGCAGCACACCTCCGTAATAGTCCATCGTCGTGCAGGACTGCCCGCCCAGGTCCGTCCCTTCGCAGTCCTCCAGGTAGGCGGACTGGATTGTGTTGTCGCCGCAGCGGCCGAAGCCCTCGCAAGGGGTCAGGTCGAAGGCGCACTCCTGATCACAGAGCAACTGACCACCGTAGTAGCCCATGGCCGCGCAGGACTGCCCGCCCAGGTCCGTCCCCTCGCACTGCTCGAACGGCAGGGAGAGGACGCCGTCACCGCACTGTGCCTGATCCTCGCAGTTGGAGGTGTCGAACTTGCAGGCGTCGTTGCAGGCCAGCGTGCCGCCGCCCATGCCCAAAGTGGAGCAGGACTCTCCGTCAAGATCCTCGCCCTCGCAATCCTCGTAGTCGGGTGTGATGGTGCCGTCACCACACTGGAACACGCAGACCGACAGGTCCAGTTTGCACTCGCTGTCGCAGACGATCGGGCCGTCCTGCTGGTGGAAGCCCAGTTCACGGCAGGTCGTCTGCGCGGGTATTTGATTCCCGTCGCACTGCTCCCCTGGATCGAGGAATCCGTCTCCGCAGGACTTCACCGTCGTGGTCTGGGTGTCACAGGAAAGCAAGACGAAAAGTAGAAGGAATGGGACGGAAAAACGGGAATGTTTGAAGGTCATGGAAAACTCCGGCTGAGCAGAAGCATACCGCCTAACAAATTGAACGCAAAGTCCGAAATCGGGCGCCTCCACCGGAATCAGCTTGAACGTGGCGGTTTCCCATGTACAGATGCGTGGCCCGGTGGCCTTTGACCACCGGCCGACGTCGGGAGGGGTTCCATGAGTTCCGTCTTCGAAGCCTTGATGCTGCTCTGTTTCGCCGCCGCCTGGCCCGCGGCGATCCACAAGTCGTGGGTCAGCCGCACCGCCCGCGGCAAGAGCCTGGCCTTCCTCGTGATCGTGCTGGTGGGATACTTCGCCGGGATCGCCTACAAGATCACCGGAAATCTGGACAGGGTCATCATCATGTATGCGTTCAACGCATGTCTGGTGAGCGTGGATCTGGGGTTGTACGTGCGCAACGCGCGGCTGGATCGTCGCTCCCGACGCTCCTAGCGCTCGGAGCGCCCCTCGCTCGGAGCGCCTAGCGCTCGGAGCGCCCCGTGCAACGAGCGCCTAGCGCTTGACGGCCCAACGGGCCTTGGTGCGCTGGCCTTCGGTGATGAACAGCGTGTAGCGGGCGCCCTCGAAATCGAACGGGAAGCGCTTGCGCATCGACTGCCACTGGCTCGGCGTGATGGAGATGCCGGCCTGCTCCTTCAGGAACTTGCGGATCTCCTTGAGGGAGGCCGAGGCGCGGTCACGCAGGAACGAGACCACCAGGGCCTGGATGCGCGGATAGTCCATCGGGCGGGCCGAGGCCGCGCGGGTGCCCTTCTCACGTCCCGGGACGCCTTGCAGTTCATCGAAGCGGATCTGTGGAAAATGATCGATCATGTTGCCCTTGAGGCGGCGGGCCAGGGCTTCGAGGGCCTGGGGGTGCAGGATCGTGTTCAGGCTCTGGCCCAGCAGGGGGATGATCAGTTTGCGGACGTGAGCGATCGTTTGCTCGCGGGTGAACTGTTCCGATTCTTGAACTTTGGAGAACAGGGCATCATAATCTACGGGATTCATTTTTCGCTCCTGGGTGAATGGGTTGAAAAAATACCATGAAACCAGCTGGTCCCATGATGGGTTGGAGAGACATTACTATGAAATGTTGTCAAGTGTAAATGGAAATTTCTTATAATATTTTTCCGTGCTATACCTCATGACGCTGGAGGATCCGGATAATGAAGAATTGGTGTTGGACCTGGTTTATTATCATTTCCTGTTCGATTGCAATGATGGCCTGTCAATTCAACACGGGGGGTCTTCCCGAAACCGGGGAGGACTGTCAGGACGCCGACCACGACGGCTACGGGGAGGGTCCTGACTGCCTGGGGCCGGACTGTGATGACGCCTCCGCGGGGTGCGCCGGGGATTGCACCACCGACGCCAACGGCAACGGTGTCCGGGACTGTGACGAGGCGTGCGTCGACGGGGACGGGGACGGCTATGGCGAGGGCGCCGACTGTCTGGGGGCCGACTGCGACGACGCCGAGCCGGCCTGCAACGCCGACTGCCTCTCCGACGACAACCTCAACGGCGTCCGCGACTGCGACGAGGACTGCGTGGATCCCGACCGGGACGGGTACGGCGAGGGCGCGGACTGCCGGAGCACGGACTGCGAGGAGGAAAACCCCCTGTGCAACGCCGACTGCCTCTCCGACGACAACGGCAACGGGGTGCGGGACTGCGACGAGGACTGCGTCGACGCGGACGGGGACGGCTATGGCGAGGGCGCCGACTGCCTGGGCCCCGACTGCGACGATGAAGCCCAGACGTGCATCGAGGACTGTGTGACGGACCTCAACAACAACGGCGCCAGGGACTGCGACGAGGCGTGCTTTGATCCCGATCTCGACGGCTACGGGGAGGGTCCGGACTGCCTGGGTCCGGACTGCGATCCCGCTTCGGCCCTGTGCAACGTGTCCTGCGTGGACGCCGATCACGACAACCAGTACGATTGCCGGGACGCCTGCGTCGACCTGGACCGCGACGGCTACGGCACAGGCTCCGGGTGCTCCGGGGCCGACTGCGACGACACCTCGTATTTCTGCACCACCACCTGCACCGATCTGGACAACAACGGCGTGCCCGACTGTCGGCAGGGACTCCTGTGCGCGGACGCCGACGGCGACGGGTATGGCACCGGCACCGCCTGCCGCGGCGCGGACTGCGACGACACGGTGATCACCTGCAACACCGGCTGCGTCGCCGACAACAACAACAACGGCGTGCGGGACTGCGATGAGGACTGCATCGACGCCGATCGCGACGGGTACGGGATCGGAGCGGAGTGCCTGGGCGCGGACTGCAACCCCACCGAGCGCTTCTGCTGGTCCGGCTGCGTCGACCTCGATCTCGACGGCATGTGCGTGGAGTCCGGCGACGAGGAGCTGGTGCTCAACGTTGTCGCGGGCAAGCCGCTGCTGGTCCACACGGGGGACGTCTGCTATCCCTCGGGATCGCCGAACTGCTATGACTGGGACGAGGCCGTCGATGGTCAGTGGGGCACGACCTGGTACGTGCAGACCAACCCCACCACCGTCCTGGTGGCCGATCTGGGGACGAACCACACGCTGATCGCGTTCCGGTATCTGGTTACCTGGGATGGGCGCGAGACCTACGGCACCGGCGCCCAGCTCACGATCTCGGTGTCCACGGACAACGCGGCGTGGGAGCCCGTGGACGAGCGCACGGTCACCCGTCTGCAGATGGTCGACTTCCAGGTGTCCACGCCGGTGACGGCCCGCTACGTCAGGTTCGCCTGGACGGGCGCCCAGGGCGCCGCCTGGAACGGCTGGGGACACGTGTACGAATTCCAGGCCTTTGGATACTGATGAAAAAACGAATGAACTGTATGGTGTGGTGGGCATAGATAGACTTGAACTATCGACCTCACGCTTATCAGGCGTGCGCTCTAACCAGCTGAGCTATACGCCCACACCGAGGGCCGCGAACGGCCGGTTGAAGTCTTTATGCGATTTCAGTTGCGCTGTCAACCCCGTTTTTCTATTTTTTCGGCAGGCCGCGCACGCCGCGTGTCCCCGAATCCGGATGAGGCATGAAACGACACCCCAGTTTGTGGATCCTTGTTTTTCTGTGGGCGGGCTGCACGCGGGCGGCCGTGGCGCCCCAGCGGGCCGAACGGGAGACCGCCGTCGACGGCGTCTGGTCGCTGGTCCCCGGTGACACCGACTGGATGCTGATGGCCGCCCCCGGGAGCCTCCCGGCCGAGATCCTCGCGGCGCTTCCCGGGCTGGCCCTGAAGGGACCCTGCCGCGACGGGAACGCGGACACCGTGCTGTTTCTGCACGGCACCCGCGGACCGGACGTCTCCACTTCCACGGTCCGCCTGTTTCAGGGCGCCCGTCCGAACTGCACGCCGGGTGGCGGGCGGACCTACCGGTCCTATCCGGTGCTCTCCGAGCAGGAGGGGGTCTGGGAGTTGTGGACGCCCAAGGCGCTGGTGCGCGCCCCCAGGGAGAAGGCCCAGTACCTGGCCGACCGGATCGCGAACCCCGGGGGGGAAGGTGCGGTCGAGCCCGCCGCCCTCAAGAAGGCCGTGTCACGGTGGCAGCCGCCCGGGGAGAGCCCTCCGGCGGTCGCGCTCTGGTTCTTGCGTTCGGAGCGCGTCGCGCGGTTCCTCAAACCGTTGTTCGCCCAGCCACCGCTGCGCGGCGGGATCCTTTTCTTCTTCTCGGGAGGATGGGTGCGGATGCGCATCCATCTGGAGTTCGGGGACACGGGCACCGCCGAGGAGGCCGTCGCACAGTTGCGTGACGGGCTGATCTCGGCGATCGAGTCCGGGAACTATCCCCGGATGGACTGGAAGACCGCGCTGGAGCCGCTGGTGGTCCATCCCGAGGGCTCGCTTTTGTGGGTGCAATGGAGTATGCCTGTGGCGCGCGCGCTGCCGCTGTTCTTCGCGGTGGCCGGGAAAGGTCGGTCGCATGAGTGAGGATGTTCGCGAGCTCGTCGGTGCCGTTCGCACCTACCTGCAGGTGCACGGCCGCGGGCGGCACTTCGCCACCGGTTCCTGGGGAGACCATCAGATCACCCCCGGGGTTTCGTCGCCGGAGGACGCCGCGGACCCGTTGGCGATGGCCGAACCCGAGGTCGGACCGGAGGATCCGGGGGCCGTTGCCGGACGCGCGTCGCCGGCGGGGCTCGAGGCCGGAGATCTGGATCAACTGCGCACGCTCTGGGGCGACTGCAGGCGTTGCGGCCTGGCCGGAGGTCGCACCCACCTCGTCTTCGGCGAGGGCGCCGCGCCGGCGGACCTGATGTTCATCGGCGAAGGTCCCGGGGAGCAGGAAGACCTGCAGGGGCGTCCGTTCGTGGGCCGGGCCGGTGAGCTGCTCACAAAGATGATCGAGGCCATGGGGCTCTCACGCGATCTTGTCTTCATCGCCAACATCGTGAAGTGCAGGCCGCCGGGGAATCGCGATCCGGAGCCCGGCGAGGTCACCGCCTGCCTGCCTGTGCTGCTCGCGCAGATCCGCCTGGTCCGGCCGCGGGTCATCGTCTCCCTGGGACGGATCAGCGCCCAGACCCTGCTGGACACGGGGACGCCCATCAGCCGGCTGCGCGGGCAATGGCAACGCTTCGAGGGCGTCGATCTGATGCCGACCTTCCACCCCGCCTACCTGCTGCGC